>NZ_JBHJQP010000018.1:0-63974 GCF_042262625.1 Streptomyces sp. NPDC056347
GCCCTTCAGCGCCCCCACCGGCCCGTCACGTCACGACGTCCGCACCGGCTCAGTCCGCCAGCGCCGCCTTCATCATCTTCTGGGCGATCGGCGCCGCCAGGCCGTTGCCGCTGACCTCCGAGCGTGCCGCGCCCGAGTCCTCGACGACCACGGCGACCGCGACCTCCTTGCCGCCGGACAGGTCCTTCGCGTACGAGGTGAACCAGGCGTACGGGGTCTTGCTGTTGCCCACGCCGTTCTGCGCGGTACCCGTCTTGCCGCCGACCTCGGCCCCGGCGATCCGGGCGTTGGTGCCGGTGCCCTCCTCGACGACGGTCACCATGGCGCTGCGCAGCTGCTCGGCGGTGGACGCCGAGACGACCCGCTTCGTGTCCCCGTCCGGGAACTCCTGGAGCGGGTCGCCCTCGGCGTCGGTCACCGAGGACACCATGTGCGGGGCGGCCAGCTCACCGCCGTTGGCGAGCACGGCCGGGACCATGGCCATCTGCAGCGGCGTCGCGGTCACCTCGAACTGGCCGATGCCGGTGAGCGCGGTCTGCGGCCGGTCCATGCCGGCCGGGTAGACGCTCTTCGACGCCCGTACCGGCACGTCCAGCTTCTCCGCGTTGAAGCCGAACTTCTCCGCCATCGCCCGGACCTTGTCCTGGCCGAGGTCGACGGCGGCCTTCGCGAAGACGTTGTTGCAGGAGTACTGGAGCGCGGTGCGCAGCGTCGCGTTCTCGCAGGGCGCCGAGGAGTTCTCGTTGCGCAGGACCGTGCTGGTGCCGGGCAGCGTGTACGGGTTGGGGCTGGCGGTGCGTTCGTCGACCGACCCGTACAGCCCGTCCTCCAGCGCGGCGGCCGCCACCACCAGCTTGAACGTGGAGCCGGGGGCCAGCGGCTGCCGCAGTGCCCGGTTGACCAGCGGTTTGTCCGGGTCGTCCAGCAGCTTCTGCCAGGCGGTGCCGTCCGCCGTCCCGCTGATCGTCGACGGGTCGTAGGACGGGGTGGAGACCATGGCCAGGATCCGGCCGGTCGCCGGGTCGATCGCGACCGCCGCGCCCTTGTCGTCGCCGAGCGCCTCGTACGCCGCCTTCTGCACGTCCGGGTCGATCGTCGTCAGGACGTTGCCCGGTGCCGACTGCTCGCGGGTCAGCGCGCCCAGCGGGTTCTTCAGCCGGTCGTCGGTGCCGTCCAGCACATGGCTGTAGATCCCTTCGAGCTGGGTGGACCCGTAGGCCTGCGAGCCGTAGCCGGTGACGGCCGCGTAGAGGTCGCCCTCCGTATAGGTGCGTTTGTACGCGAGGTCGCTGCCCGCCGTCCTCTTCGATCCGGTGACCGGGCTTCCGGCCACGATGATGTCACCGAGCGGCTGCGCGTACTGCGCGATGGTGTTCCGCCGGTTGTGGTCGTCGTCCGCGAGCGCCTTCGCCTGGTACGCCTGCAGCCAGGTCGCCCGCATCAGCAGGGCGAGGACCAGCAGCAGGCAGAAGACCGAGGTTCGTCTGATGGTTCTGTTCATCGCACCGGAGGGACGAGCGGGGTGCCGGGCACCGTTCCCGAATGAGGCGGTTCTCACCGGTTTCTCATGAGGTGCCCGCCCGCCCGCGGCGGCGGAGGCCGGGCGGGCCCGGCCCCTCGCGCCCCGTCAGCCGGGCAGCGTGAACAGTAGCTCGTCGGTCTCCTCGCCGCGGGCGTGCGCGTATCCGCGGTCCGTGCCGGTGACGGTGAAGCCGCACTTCTCCAGGACCCGGCGCGAGCCGGTGTTGTCGGCCGCGGCCCGCGCGTGCAGCGGGCGCTCGGCCACGGCGTCGAGCAGGGCCGACAGGGCGGCCGTGGCGAGCCCGCGGCCCCACCGTGCCCGGTCGATCCAGTAGGTGACCTGGCGGTCGTCGGGCGGCCCGTACACCCCGGCGTTGCCGACCACCGTGCCGTCCTCGACCACCGTGCGCAGCACGATCGAGGGGGCGGTCCGGATGTGCTGCCAGTGGGCGTCGAACGCCTCCCGGTCGTTGGGGTCCGCGCTGGTGAAGGCGGCCGTACGAGTCGATTCCGGGTCGGACATGAAGGCGAAGAACAGCGGCAGATCCTCGTCCCGGACCTCGCGCAGGGTGATCGTCATGGGGTCAGAGCCTACGGGTGGCGAGGGCCAGCCGGTCCCGGGCGTCGAACAGCGCGTCCTTCACCATCTGCTCGTGCGCGGGCGTGAGCCGGGCGACCGGCACCGAGCAGCTGATCGCGTCCCGGGCGGGGGTGCGGTACGGGACGGCGACGCCGAAGCAGCGCAGGCCGAGGGTGTTCTCCTCGCGGTCCACCGCGTACCCCTGCTCGCGGACCAGGTGCAGTTCCTCGATGAGCTTCTCTCGGTCGGTGATGGTGTGCTCGGTCAGCGCGGGCAGCGTCTCGGGGAGCAGCTTGCGGACCTGCTCGTCGCTGTGGGTGGCCAGCAGCGCCTTGCCGAGCGAGGTCGAGTGGGCGGGCAGCCGGCGGCCGACGCGGGTGAACGGGCGCAGATAGTGCTGGGACTGCCGGGTCGCGAGGTACACCACGTTCGTCCCGTCGAGCCGGGCCAGGTGAATGGTCTCCGCGGTGTCGTCGGAGAGCCGGTCCAGAGTCGGCCGGGCGGCCGCGACGACCTCGTCACCGTCGATGTACGAGGTGCCGACGAGCAGGGCCCGTACGCCGATCCCGTACCGCGTGCCCGTCGCGTCGGTCTCCACCCAGCCCAGCTCCACCAGGGTGCGCAGCAGCATGTAGAGACTCGACTTCGGGTACCCGACGGCCTCCTGCACGGTGGCGAGCGAGTGCATGCCGGGCCGCCCCGCGAAGTATTCGAGCAGCTCCACCGTCCGCACGGCGGACTTGACCTGCGCCCCACCGGATTCGGCAACCGACATCGCCCTGCACCCCTTCCAGCCCACTGGCGAGACCCTGAGACCTCTCGGACCGGGAGCTCCTTGCCAACACCGAGCACCCGGAAATAGAGTCACATCAAATTCACGATTCAGAACTCTGTTCAGAATACCGAACAATCTCTGATGCGCGGCAGTGAGCGGAAGGAACCACGGTGGCAGCAGCACCAGTCTGGAGCGTCGACCCCCGCACCGGGAACCCGCGGGAGCAGGTCGCGGTGGAGGCCACGGCGCAGGAGGTCGACCGCGCGGTCCGGGCCGCCCACGCGGTACGGGAAGCGCTCGCCGACCGCACCCTGCGCGCCGCCTTCCTGCGCACCGCCGCCGAGCTGCTCACCGAGGCCGGGGAACACGTCATCGAGGCCGCCGACGCGGAGACCGCGCTCGGCCCGGCCCGGCTCACCGGCGAACTCGCCCGCACGGCGGCCCAGTTGAGGTCCTTCGCGGAGGTCGTCGAGGAGGGCGCCTTCCTCGACATCCACATCGACCACGCGGACGCCGACCGCACCCCGCCCTGGCCCGATCTGCGCCGCTACAAGATCCCGCTGGGTGTCGTCGCCGTCTACGCGGCCAGCAACTTCCCGCTCGCCTTCTCCGTCCCCGGCGGCGACACCGCGAGCGCGCTCGCGGCCGGCTGCCCGGTCGTCGTCAAGGCCCACCCCGACCACCCCGCCACCTCCGAACTGTGCGCCTCCGTGCTGCGCCGGGCGGCCGCCCGGGTCGGCCTGCCCGAGGACGTGCTGATCCTGGTGCACGGCTTCGAGGCCGGGGTCGAGCTGATCCGCCACCCGCTCGTCGCCGCCGCCGGGTTCACCGGCTCGGTACGCGGCGGCCGGGCCCTGTTCGACGCGGCGGCGGCCCGCCCCCGCCCCATTCCCTTCCACGGCGAACTGGGCTCCCTCAACCCCGTCGTCGTCACCGGGGCGGCCGCCGCCGAGCGCGCCGAGGAGATCGGCGCCGGGCTCGCGGGCTCGATGACCCTGGGCGCGGGCCAGTTCTGCACCAAGCCCGGCTTCGTCCTGGCCCCGGCGGGCGAGGACGGCGACCGGCTGCTGAAGACCCTGACCGACTCGGTCAGCGACACCGAGGCCGCGGTCCTGCTCGACCACCGGATGCGCGAAGCCTTCCTCACCGGCGTACGCGCCCGGGCCGACCTCCCCGGCGTCGAGGCCCCCGTCACCCCCGGCGCGGGCGGCGAGCACACCGTCGCGGCCGGCTTCCTCACCGTGCCGGCCGGGCTCCTGGCCGCCGAGGGCCCGCACGACGAGCTGCTGGAGGAGTGCTTCGGCCCGGTCACCGTCGTCGCCCGCTACGCCTCCGAGGCCGAGATCACCGCCGTGCTCTCCCGCCTCCCCGGCAACCTCACCGCCACCCTCCAGACCGCCACCGGCACCGTTGACCCGGACGCCCCGGCACTCCTCGCGGCCCTCACCCCGCTGGCCGGCCGGGTCCTCGTCAACGGCTGGCCCACCGGCGTCGCCGTCGCCCCCGCCCAGCACCACGGCGGCCCCTACCCGTCCTCCACCTCCACCTCCACCTCGGTCGGCACCACCGCCATCGAACGCTGGCTGCGCCCGGTCACGTACCAGACCACCCCACAGGCCCTGCTCCCGCCGGAACTCCACGAGGACAACCCGCTGGGCCTGCCCCGCCGGGTGGACGGCCGCCGGGCATGACTCATCGGCTCCCCGAACTCCCCTTCGGGCTCAGCCCGTTCGGCCCCGACGCCGACTGGACGTACGAGGACGGCGTACTGACCGGCAGGGCGGGCGCCCGTCAGGACCGGTTCGTACCGCCCGGCGGCGCGTCGCTCGACTCCACGAGTGACGCCCCCCGCCTGCTCGGCCCCGCGCCCCGGGGAGACTTCCAGCTGATCGCCCGGGTGAAGGTCGGCTTCGCGGCCGCCTTCGACGCCGGGGTGCTCTACCTCCACGTCGGAGAACGGGAGTGGGCCAAGATCTGCCTGGAACTCTCCCCGGACCGCCCCACCGTCTGCACGGTCGTCACCCGCGGCCACTCCGACGACGTCAACTCCTTCGTGGTGGACGGTGACAGCTGCTGGCTGCGCCTCAGCCGCACCGGCAACGCGTTCGCCTTCCACGCCTCGGCCGACGGCGAGCGGTGGACCTTCGTCCGCGTCTTCGCCCTCGGCGACCCGGAACGCGCGGCCGACGCGTCGATCGGCTTCCTGGTCCAGTCGCCGACGGGCGAGGGCTGCGAGGCGTCCTTCGACCGGATCGCGTTCCGCGCGACGGGGGTGGGGGACCTGCGGGACGGCAGCTGAAGCCGCTGCCGTTCGCCTCCGCGTGCGTGGCCGGCCGCCGGGCCTGCACGGCGCGGCACGGCACGGCGCAGGCTGGGCGGCCGGGATCGCGGGCGCGTGTGGCCGATGGCAGGAGGAAGGGAGAGCAGTGCTCAGGATGCCAAGGTTCGATCAGCCGGCGGTTGCGCCGCGCGCGGCGCGGCCCCGGCGCCTGCCGAGCACCCCTCGGCGGATCGGCGGCACCGGCCGGGGCGGTGGCGCCGTGACCGCGCGGAGCGGGGAGACTTTCGGAACCGGCCGTGCGGTCTCGGACATCGAGGCGCTGCTCACCGGACCCGTACCGGCCACGGGGCCGACGGTCGCCGAGGGGGAGCCCGACACCGGGGAGTGGAGCGCGACGGCGGGCGAGGGCTTCCGGTTCGTGCCGCTCTGGGAGAGCGACGACCTCGTGGGCGTGTACGAACGGGAGTGGGAGGAAGCCGAGGAGGCCGCCTCGGGGCATCTCGCCGCTCTCGTGGGCGAGCTGGACCGGCGATGGGGCGCCCACCGGGCGGTGGGCATGCGGGTGCCGATCTTCCGGGACGCGGCGGGCGAACCCCTGCCGCCGCTCTACCGGGCGCTGTGCGACGCGGACTGCCTGGGCGACCTGGCGGTGTGGGGACCGGTCGGCGGACGGTGGATCGCGGTCTCCCTCAACCAGTGCGACGGCGACGCCCCGATGATCCTGGTGGCCGTGGTCACCGACCGGCCGATCACCGAGCTCGACGACGAGGAATGAGGTCCTCCGTTCCTGTGCCGCGTACCCCCTGGTGCGCGGAACGGCAGCGACCGCGCGCAGTCGCCCGGGACACGGTTCCGGGAGCGCGTCCTGACGCGCATGCCGAAGGCACGCACTCTCCGGTAGTCCCCGCCTCCCAGCCATCCGGGCGTCGCGGAATCCATGGATTTGACGCGTCGCCCGTGATGCTGTCTCCTGCCTCCATGTCTGAAAGTATGAGCGCTGACGGTCCGGCCTCCACTCCGGGCAGCGACTTCGAACTCGACTGCAAGGCAGTTCGCTTGACGGCACAGAACGTCTCCGAACGTGTCCAGCTGCGATTCCTTTCCATGGCCTCGATCGTTGCCGTCGGGGCGCTGTCGCTCGGCGCGTGGGCGCTGGTGCAGAACTCCCGCTGTGACGAGGAGGAAGACAGCTGAGGGCCGCTCGGGCCGCGGTGCGAGGAACTGTGCTGCCGGTCGTCCAGTGGGCCGAGGCCTACTCGTGGCGGGTCACACGGGCATGGTCGGTGTACTCGCGCCGGTAGAAGCCGTGGCCGGGGTGCAGGCCGGTGTGCCTCAGAGCCCACTCCTGGGCTGCTTCGGGACGGTCCTGCGGTCCGGACGACTCTTCACATCCGATGAAGGTGCAGAACAGCTGTGCCGTCACACCGCTCTCCGGCGCGTGCGCGATCGTGTGGGGTACGTATCGGAATCTGGCGCGAACGCCCATCAGTGGCCTTCCGGGTGCCTTCGCATCAGGACGTTGCAGTCCGTGACAGTCGTCAGATCGAACCCCGCGCGTGCCCAGCTGCGGACCTTGGCCAGCTCGGCGCAGCCTGCGCATCCCTGGGCCGGTTCGGGTTCCGCCGGCCGTGTGCTCAGGGGGAGCCGGAGCGGTTGAGTGTCGGCGTATCGCCTTGGTTCGGTCACACGTTGATGGTTACTCACCTGCGCGGACGTTTCTCCGAGTACGGCGGCGACAGTTGGGACGTCCGCCGCTAGTCTCGGAGAAGGCCCAAAAGGGCAACGCAAGGGGGTTGACGGATTGAATACCGCGCTGAAGTCCGCCATGGATGACGCCGGACTCACCCCACGTCAACTTGCATACCGGGTAGGGGTATCGTCCAAGCAGGTGGAGCGATGGCTCGGCAATCACGAGCTGACACCCCACGCGAGGAACCGAGCGGACGCCTGCCGGGCGCTGGGAGTTGACGAAGACATGTTGTGGCCGAAAGCGGTGCGGGAAAGGGTCAAGATCGGAAACGACAGGGAGTTGGTCCACAGCTATCCCTACCGGTCCGCATGCCCCTCCACCGTCTGGACGGAACTGGCGGAAGCCGCCGGTGAAGAACTGTTCCTGGCCGGCTACACGAACTACTTCTTCTGGACGCAGGTGCCGCACTTCGCCGAGACCATTCGGCGAAAGGCGGAATCGGGATGCCGGGTGCGCTTTCTCGTGGGCGACCCGGACGGGGAGGTCACCCGGCAGCGCGAAGAGATCGAGGACGTGACGCTCTCGGTTTCGACGCGCATTCGTATCACGCTGGAACACCTTGATCGGCTCGGCTCCCCGGACAATGTCCAAGCGCGCTTCTCCGCCCCGCTCGATGCCGTCAACCACGTGAGTCTGTCGGTTTTCCGATTCGACGACGAAGCCCTGGTGACCCCCCATCTGGCGCGAATGGCGGGTCATGACTCGCCGCTGCTGCATCTGCGCCGACACGACGGAGGCGGAATGTTCGACCGGTTCACGGAACATGCCGAAGAGCTGTGGGGGCGGGCGATTCGCCCGTAGTACGGAAAGCCGAAGGCCCCGAACCGGCACCACGGGCCGAGGGCTGCTCCCCGGTGAGGGAATGAGGTCTTCCGTTCCGGTGTTGTGGACGGGAGCGGAGGGTGTCTCCGCGCTGCTCGGGCAGTGGGTACGAGGAAGACGGAGAGAAGAAGAGACATGCGCGTCGAGATCTGGAGCGACATCGCCTGCCCCTGGTGCTACATCGGGAAGGCCCGCTTCGAGAAGGGGCTGGCCGGGTTCGCCCACCGTGACCAGGTCGAGGTCGTGCACCGGTCCTTCGAGCTCGACCCCGGGCGGGCCAAGGGCGACACCGCGCAGGTGATCGACATGCTGGCCGAGAAGTACGGCCGCACGCCCGAGGAGGCGCGGGGCATGGAGGAGAACGTCGCCGCCAATGCCCGCGCCGAGGGGCTCGGCTACCTCACCGAGGGCCGCGACCACGGCAACACCTTCGACATCCACCGGCTGCTCCACCTCGCCAGGGCCCGTGGCCGCCAGGACGTGCTGCTGGACCTCGCCTACCGGGCGAACTTCGCCGAGGAGCGGTCCGTCTACGACGACGAGGTGCTCGTCGAGCTGGCCGTCGAGGCCGGGCTCGACGGTGCCGAGGCCCGTGCCGTGCTCGCCGACCCGGAGGCGTACGCGGCCGAGGTGCGGGCCGACGAGCGCGAGGCGTCCGAGCTGGGCGCCAACGCGGTGCCGTTCTTCGTCCTCGACCGGCGCTACGGCATCTCCGGCGGCCAGCCCGCCGAGGTCTTCGCCCAGGCACTGGAGCAGGCCTGGAAGGACCGCCCGCTCACCGCGATCGGCGGGGACGCGGCGGCCTGCGACGCCGACGGCAGCTGCGAGGTCCCGCGGCCCTGAGGGCCCTTCCGTAAACAGTGACCGGGTGTTCCCCCGGCCGTTCGTGATTGACCGGGAGCCGGGGGGACCCCAGGCTGGAGGCATGGATGACGCCTCGCTCAGCACCCTGGCGGACGACGAGTTCGCGCCGACGAAGACCTACCTCAACACCGCCTCCTGCGGGCTGCTGCCCCGCCGGACCCTGGCGGCCGTCACGGCGCTCGCCCGGTCGCTCGCAGACGGCCGCCCGGACGGCTCCGGCGACTTCGCGGTGGTGGAGGCCGCCCGGGACCGCTTCGCCCGCCTCGCCGGGGTCGACGCCGACCGGGTCGCGGTCGGCGGCTCCGTGTCCGTGCACGTCGGGCTGATCGCCGCCTCGCTGCCGCCGGGCGCCGAAGTGCTCGCTCCACAGGGCGAGTTCAGCTCCGTCGTCACCCCGTTCGCGGTCCGCGGCGACCTCCGGACGCGCTACGTGCCGCTGGAGCGGATGGCCGAGTCGGTGGGCCCGGACACCGCGCTGGTCGCCCTCTCCTCCGTGCAGTCGTCCGACGGCCGCACCGCCGACCTGAAGGCGATACGCGCGGCCGCCGCCGACCACGGCGCCCGGACCCTGATCGACGCCACCCAGTCCGCGGGCTGGCTGCCGCTGGACGCGGGCGAGTACGACTACACCGTCACCGGCGGCTTCAAGTTCCTGCTCGCCCCGCGCGGCACCTCCTTCCTCACCGTCACCGAGGAGGCGCAGCCGGCCCTGCCGCCGCTCCACGCCGCCATGAGCGCGGCCGAGGACCCCTGGGGCAGCGTCTACGGCCCGGTCGAACGGCTCTCCCCGACCGCGCGCCGCTTCGACGCCCCGCCCGCCTTCCTCGCCTACCACGGTGCCGAGCGGTCCCTCGCGCTGCTGGAGGAGATCGGGGTGGAGGCCGTACACGCCCATGCCACCGGGCTCGCGGCCCGGCTCCGGGCGGGGCTGGCCGGGCTCGGGCACGAGCCGGTGCCGGGGGAGTCGCCCATCGTGGCCGTGCCCGGCCTCGGCGACCGGGAACCGGAGCTCGAACGCGCCGGGATCGTGGTGTCGAACCGGGCGGGGAACCTGCGCGCGGCCTTCCACCTCTACAACACGCAGGCCGATGTGGACCGCGTCCTGGACGTGCTCGCGGGCTGAGGACGCTACGGGGTCCCGTCCAGCGGCGCGCCGTGCCACTTCCACGACGTGACGCGCGGGTGGCCGGGCAGTTCGGCGCGGCCGGTGGCCCAGCGCAGTACGGCCCACCGGTCCGTGTCCGCCGGGGCGTCCGGGAACAGCCGGGCCAGCACCCGGTCGCACAGACCGGACGGCGGATTCCACGCCACGCCCAGACCGGCGGCGAGGTCGTCCATGTGCACCAGCGTCTCCACGACCCCCATCGCGGCGAAGCCCTCCGGGTCCGAAATCCCGTAGGGGTGGTACGCGCGCAGCCCGGCCGGGGCCGTCCGCACCATCGCGGCGAGCATCGCGCCGTTCGCCTCCAGCGTCCGCGACAGCCCGGCCGGACCGGCCGCCCGGTCCGCGAACACCGCGTTCTTCGGACCGCCCTCCCGGTCGGCGCTCCAGCGGTACGGGATGTAGTCGCCCAGCGGCGGCCGTCGCGGGACGAGCTGGGCCGCGTACGAGAAGAGGTCGTCGCTCATGTGCTCGGCCGTCTCCCAGCAGGTCCACTCCAGGGAACCGGCCGGGGTGTCCCAGCGGCCGGCCGGGGCGTCCCGGAGCGCCTCGGCCGCCAGTCGCACCGCCTCGGTCACGTCGTCGGCCGTGACCGGCAGCCGGGCCCCGGTCAGGGCCGCGCGCTCCGCCGCACCGAGCTCGACACAGAACTCGTTGCCCTCGGGGTCGGCGAGCGTCGCCCAGCCCCGCCCGTTCGGCTTGCGGTGGTCGGCCACGAGGGTGGCCCCCAGTGCGAGCAGCCGCTCGACCTCCTCGTCCCTGCTCCGGTCCTTCGGCCGGATGTCCAGGTGGACCCGGTTCTTGACGCGCTTGGACTCCGGCACGGTGATGAAGAGCAGCGCGGCACCGGGCGATTGGACGAGCGCCTCCGGATCACCGGGGGCGTCGTCGGCGGAGACCGGAACACCGAACACCCCGGCCCAGAACCGGGCCAGCCCGTACGGATCGGCGCAGTCGACGGTGATGTGGCGTACGTGTGAGGTCATGGGCCTCACTGTGCCCGCCGGCGCACCGGCGGGTACAGCGGTTTACGCCTGCGGGGACGGGGCGCCGGGCTGCCCCTCGGGCACGGGCACGGGGACGGTCCTGCGCTGGCGCGGCAGCAGCGGAGGCGCCACGATCCTGCGGCCGCGGCGCCCGGGGAGGAACAGGGCGAGGATGCCGGCGGCGGTCATTCCGATCAGCCCGGCGAGGATGCCCAGACGCGGCGTCAGCGGCGACGAATCGGGCAGCAGGAACACCACGGCGTCGAGGCTGAACGACGCCGCCGCCACCATGGCGAGGGTCGAGGCGACCCGGTTGAGCCGGTTGTCGAGCGCCTCGGTGCGCTGCGCGGCGGCGGCCAGCAGCGAGTTGCCGACGTATCCGAGCAGCTTGTCCGTGCGCTCCTGGGTGTTGTCCAGGCCGATGGACTCACGGGCGGCCAGATACGTGGCCCGGGGTCCCTGGGCGGACTCTATGCGGTAGCCGTCGAGGTGGTGGTAGTCGGACCAGACCCCGTCGAGGAAGCGCCGGAACGCGTGCACATCGGTCATGGGGGACTCGGCCTTCGCGAGGTCGACCAGGATCCGCTTGCCGCCCAGCAGGGCACCGACCAGCAGGGACTGCTGCGCGGTCGCGATGTCGGTGGGCTCCGTCATCGTCCGCAGTTCCGGCAGCGCGGTCCCCGGATCGCGGTCCCAGGCGTACGTGTACGGCAGCAGTATCCGGCAGTGCGGACCCGGGCTGAAGTCCGGCAGCCGGGGGTCGGGCGTCCACGGCGGGTCCTCGGTGACGAAGTGGCAGTTGTACCGGGCGGACTGGCGGTCCACCGGCGCGGCCACCCCGCTGCTCGCCAGGTCCGGCCGCAGCGCGAGCCCCTGCACCATCCCGCAGGCCGCCGCCGCCGTCAGCACCGCGCCGAGGACGGGGCCGTCCGCCTCGCGGAGCAGGTTGTTCACCCGCGCGTCCACCGCGTCGAGCTCGGCGAGCGGCAGCAGCCGCAGATCCTCCTCGTGGCGCAGCGCGTACGTCACGAGGATGCTGCCCGCGCTGAGGATGCGGGCGTGGCAGCCGACGATCTCCGTGCCGGGCAGGCTGACCACCCCGGCGACGACCTCCTTCAGGTCGAGCTCGATCGTGTGGTCCGGGTTGTACACGAGCGTGCCGAGCTCGCCCGCGACCGGGCGTAACGTGCCGTGCCCCGGCACCTGGAAGGAGTCGATCGCCAGGGGCGGGGAATTGTGGTGCACCGGGTACGCCCTGCTCTGCAGGTGCAGCACCGGTCTCAACGCGTCACTCCGGTGCGCCCCGGAACACCCTGCCCGGGGACACCGCGCGCGGAGGCGTGCCAGGAGACCGCCACGTACTCGGGGATCAGGTCGGCCTCGGGCACGTCGACCCGGTCGAGGTACCGCTGCTGGAGGTCCTCCGGGCCGCAGTCCTCGATCTCGTCGCCGAACAGCTCCGTCAGGCCGTGGTGGGTCAGGTACGAGGCGTCCTCCGGCACCGAGCGGTCGCGGAACCACTGCCGCTGGTTCGCGAGGACCTGGCTCCCGGCGGCCGCGGCGGGCCAGTAGCTGACCGCCGTGACCGCGCACGAGCCGAACTCGGCCCCGAGGCACACGACCGCGCGTGCCTCGTCCGGCGGCAGGTAGAAGACCAGGCCCTCGGCCACATAGGCCACCGGGCGCCCGTCGGCCACCTTGCGCACCAGCGAGGCCAGCTCCTCGCGGGAGGCCGCTTCGGCGAGGTCGGCGGCGTGGTGGCGGACGTCCCGCTCGGGCAGCACCCCGGACGCCACCAGCTGCGCCGTACGGGCCCGCTTGGCGGCGATCATGTCCGGCAGGTCCACCTCGATCGCGGTCCGGAACGGCAACAGCCAGGGGTACGAGGAGAATCCGGCCCCGCACACCACGAGCACCGTGTCCGGGTCCTTCTCCAGCGCGCGGGCCAGGGTGTCCGCGATGTATCTCCCGCGCAGGGAGACGACCAGGTCGTCGTGGGGGTAGACGGTGCCGGCGAACTCGTCCCACAGCTCACGCACCGCGGGCCGGTCGCTCTCCGGGATCCAGGCGGCTGCCAGCGGGTCCTCGGCGAGATCGGGCATCCTGGCGCGCGACTCGTTGACGAGATAGGCGGTCACTTCTACTCCACAACGCATAGGCGCATCTCCCGTGGGTCCGTGGTGTGCCATGGCCCGACCACCGCCCCGGTCCCCGGAATTCCGGAGTGCCGGGGCTCGTGATCAGGCCCCACATAGTACGCACCGGCGTTCGGCGCCCGCCAGGGACCGATGGTTCAACGACCGGTCCGGAGCAGGCACTTCACGGGAATCCACCCCAGGAGCTACGCGCTCGGCCAGGCCTCCGCGACGGCCTTGCTGGCCGCCTCGAGGTCGACCCGGCGGCCCGTGTCGGCCAGTGCCGAGCCCAGGGCCGCGAGCGAGGAGAGCACCGCGCCCCGCGTCGCGTCCACGCCGTAGTGATTGACCCGGATCATCTCCTTGGACAGCGCGCCGCCGCCCGCGATCAGCGGCAGCGACGGGTCGGCGGCCAGCGCCCGGGCGACCAGTCCGGCGGCGTCCACGCCCTCGGGGGCGCGCAGCGTCGTGGCGACCGGCGCCGCCTCCTCGGCCCGGTGCACGTAGGGGGAGAGGCCGCCGCCGAGCGCCACCGCGCCCGCCCGCGTCGCCGCCGCGGCCGCGGCGTGACGGGCCATCACCGCGTCCAGGCCCTCGGCCTCGATCCGCTCCACGCACGCCTCCAGCGCCAGCATCTCCAGCTGGGCGGGGGCGTGCAGCAGCGCCTTGCGGCCGCCGTCGATCCACCGCTCCTTCCAGTCCAGCAGCGAGAGGTACGAGCGGCGCGGCGCCTGCGGGTTGGCGGCGATCCGCTCCCAGGCCCGCGCGCTCACCGACACCGCCGACACTCCGGCCGGGCCGCCCATCGCCTTCTGCGCGCCGATCACGCAGAGGTCGACGCCCCAGGCGTCCGGCAGCAGCGGCTCGGCGCCCACCGAGGCGACCGCGTCCAGCATGAACAGCGCCCCGTGCGCCCGGACCACCTCACCGATCTCCGCGATCGGGTTGGTGTTGCCGGTGGCCGCCTCCGCGTGGACCAGCGAGACGAAGTCGATCTCCGGGTGCTCGGCGAGCGCCGCCGCGACCTGGTCGGCGGTGACCGCCGTGTGGAAGGGCACCGCCAGGTCGATCACCTCGGCGCCGCAGTCCCGCAGCCAGTTCCCGAAGGTCTGCCCGTACGGACCGGTGACCACGTTCAGCGCGGTCGTGCCGGGCCGGGCGCCGCCCCGGATGCAGCCTTCGAGGGGGAGCAGCGCCTCGCCCTGCGTGATGACGACGTCCTGCTCGGTGGCGAGGAGGCCGGCCACCCGCTGTTCGATGGCCGCGAAGCGCGCGGCGGTGAGCGGGGCGAGGTCGAGGAAGGGATGGGTCACGGCGGTGCTCTCTTCGGGTCGGATCGGTTCGGCGCGCGGTGGCGCGTACGGGAGGTGCTTTCGTCGAAGCGTACCGAGGGCCCCGGACGCCGCCTCGTACAGTGCTGCCCATGAGTGATCACAAGGCTTCGCAAGTGCTGCACGTGAAGGGGCGGGTGCTCGTCGGCCCCGAGGACGTCCTGGACGAGCTCTGGGTGGTCGGCGGCCGGATCACGTACGGCCGGCCGGCCGGGGCCGACGAGGCGGTGACCGTCACCGGGTGGGCGCTGCCGGGCCTGGTGGACGCCCACTGCCATGTCGGGCTCGATCTCCACGGCGCCGTGGACGCGGCCACCAGCGAGCGGCAGGCGCTGGCCGACCGGGAGGCGGGCGCGCTGCTGCTGCGGGACGCGGGCTCACCGGCCGACACCCGGTGGATCGACGACCGCGAGGACCTGCCGAAGGTCATCCGGGCCGGCCGGCACATCGCCCGGCCCCGCCGGTACACCCGGAACTACGCCCACGAGATCGAGCCGGAGGAACTGGTCGCGTACGTCGGCAGGGAGGCGCGCCGCGGCGACGGCTGGGTGAAGCTGGTCGGCGACTGGATCGACCGCGAGGTGGGCGACCTGACTGCCTGCTGGCCGCGCGGCGCGGTCGCGGCGGCCATCGCCGAGGCGCACCGGCTCGGCGCCCGGGTCACCGCGCACTGCTTCGCCGAGGACTCGCTGCGCGATCTGGTCGAGGCCGGGATCGACTGCGTGGAGCACGCCACCGGTCTCACCGAGGACACGATTCCGCTCTTCGCCGAGCGCGGCGTCGCGATCGTCCCCACCCTGGTCAACATCGCCACCTTCCCCACGCTCGCGGACGGCGGCGAGGCCAAGTTCCCCCGCTGGTCGGCCCATATGCGGCGGCTGCACGAACGGCGCTACGACACCGTCCGCGCCGCGTACGACGCGGGCATCCCGGTCTTCACCGGCACCGACGCGGGCGGTGTGCTCGCCCACGGGCTGGTCGCGGACGAGGTCGCCGAGCTGGTGAAGGCGGGCATCCCGCCCCTGGACGCGCTCTCCGCGACGACCTGGGGCGCCCGGCGATGGCTGGGGCGGCCGGGCCTGGAGGAGGGCGCCCCGGCGGACCTGGTGGTGTACGACGAGGACCCGCGGGCGGACGTACGGGCCCTCGCGGCGCCGCGCCGGGTGGTGCTGAACGGACGGGTGGTCGGCTGACGGGCGACCGCCGCCGGAGTACGCCGGGTTGACGGGCAGTGACCGGAACGCAGCGGTCGTCGTTGAAGCACTCATGCGCGCGCTCGGGCGCGGTCGGTGGCCGCGCCGTCCGCGCTCGGCGGATCGGGTGAGCCGGAGGAACGCACGTACCGAGATAATCGAATACAGGCGCGAAAACCCCCCTTTGGGGTGAACTCACGTCAGGTATCCACGAGTTCACCCTCCGTGCGTAAAGCTTTCGGGGTCGAGGCCACCGGAGCTCTCGATGTCCCCCATTGGAGGGCACCGGTGGCTCCATGTCTCATGTGGGGGTTCCACCACCTTGAACAGCAACACCTTCAGACTCGCCGCCCTGGCGGTCGCCGTCGCCCCGGTCGCCCTGCTGGCCGCCGTTCCGGCCCAGGCGGCGCCCGCGGCCACCACGACCACCGGCGGCGGGAAGGCGAGTGCGGCCGTGCTCCGCGCCTCGCTCGACGTCTCGCTCCTGAACAAGACGGTCGACGTACCGCTCAGGACCTCGCTCAACGCCGTGCAGGCGCCCGCCGACGCGGACAGCACCGCGCTGCGCGTCCGGGTCGACGGGGTGGACGGCAACCGGCCGGTCAGCCTCCTCGCCGCCGACGTGGCCACCGCGAAGGCCACTGCCGACCGGCACCGCGCCGAGGGCTACAGCAATGTGGTCAAGGCCCGGGTCCACGTCCCCGGGCTGCGGGCGCTCTCGTTGATCGAGGTGGAGAAGGTCACGTCCAGGGCGGTCTGCGAGGCGGGCCGCAAGCCGGTCGCCGAGTCGAACGTCCTGGGGCACGTGACGGTCCTCGGCAAGCGGATCGAGCTCGGCGCGGGCGGCACCACGCGGGTCGCCGTGCCGGGCGTCGGCGAGGTGACCCTCGACCTCTCGAAGACGGACACCACCTCGCGCACCGCCGCCGCGACCGCGCTGCGCCTCAAGGTCTCCGTCAACCCGCTCAACCTGAACGTCGCCGAGGTCCAGGGCGAGGTCACGCTGGTGGAGGCCACCTGCGAGACCCCGAAGCCGGGCGGCGGGGACAACGGAGGTACGAGCACCGGCGGCACGGGCACCGGGGGCTCCGGCAGCAACGGCGGTTCCGGAAGCAACGGCGGATCGAACACCGGGGGCTCGGGCAACGGGGGCGGCGACAACGGCGGCTCCGGCACCGGGGGATCCAGCGGCGGCTCCGGCAACGGCGGCGGTACGGCCGGTTCGACCGGCGGCCACGGCACCGGCGGTTCCGGCTCCGGCTCCGGTTCCGGCTCCGGTGACAACGGCACCGGCGGCGACGGTGTGAAGCCGCAGACCGGCACCGGCCACGCACCGGCCGACGACTCCAGCCTCGCCGAGACCGGCAGCAGCTCCAGCACCCCGTACATCGCGGGCGGCGCGGCCGTGCTGCTCGCCGCCGGCGGCGGGGCGGTGCTGCTCACCAGGCGCCGCGCCCGCGCCCGCGGCTGATCCGGTGCCGGGCGCGGCGGCCCCTCAGTCCGTCGCCGCGCCCGGCATCCGCAGCGCCCGGCCGAACGCTTTGAGGAAGCGTCCGGTCGTGGCCCGGTCGCGCACGGCCAGCCGCAGCCACTCGGGGCCCAGCCCGGGGAACGTGTCGCCGCGCCGCGCCGCGAAGCCCAGCGCCCGCAGCCGCTCCCGCACCTCGGCCGCCCGCTCCAGCCGCACCAGGACGAACGGCGCCTCGGCCGGTCCCACCACCCGCACCCCGTCGAATCCCCGCAGCCCAGCGACCAGCCGGGCCCGGTCCACCGCGATCCGCTCCGCCGCCCCGGCCGCCTCCGCCAGGGCCCGCGGCTCCACGCACGCCTCGGCGGCCGCCAGCGCCGGTGTCGAGACCGGCCACAGCGGCTGCGCCTCCTCCAGCGCCCGGACGGTCCCCGGCCCGGCCAGTACGTAGCCGATCCGCAGCCCCGCGAGCCCCCAGGTCTTGGTGAGGCTCCGCAGCACCACCAGCCCCGGGATGTCCATGCGCCCCGCGAGCGCTTCCCTCTCGCCCGGCACCGCGTCCATGAACGCCTCGTCGACCACCAGGAACCGGCCGGGCCGCGCCAGCCGCTCCAGCAGTGCCGCCGGATGCAGCACCGAGGTGGGGTTGGTCGGATTGCCGACCACCACCAGATCCGCCTCCTCGGGCACCGCCCCGGGGTCCAGCCGGAAGCCGTCCCCGGCCCGCAGCAGCACCCGCTCCACCCGGTGCCCGGCCGCGCGCAACGCCGCCTCCGGCTCGGTGAACTGCGGATGGACCACCACCGGGCGCCGCACCGGCAGCGCCCGCGCCAGCAGGACGAACGCCTCCGCCGCCCCCGAGGTCAGCAGCACCCGCTCCACCGGCAGCCCGTGCCGGGCCGCCACCGCCGCCCGCGCCGCCCGGCCGTCCGGGTACGCGGCCAGCGAGGCCAGCGACCCGGCGATCCGCTCCCGCAGCCAGGCCGGGGGAGTACCGGCCCGCACATTGACGGCGAGGTCGGTCAGATCCCGGTCCCGTCCCCGCACCTCCGCGTCCCCGTGGTGGCGCAGATCGTGCGCGTCCGCCGCGGTGCCGTACGGGGCGGCGGCGTCCGGAGCGCGGCGGGCCACCGCACAGGTCGCCATCGGCACCCGCCCCCGGGGCGCCGACTTCCGCTTCGGCACCAGCAGCTCGCCCCCCGCCACGAGCGCGGCGGCCTCCGCGACCGAGGGCGTCCCGACGGCGGCGAGCGGTGCGCCGGACGGCCCGGGCACGTCGACCCGGGCCAGCTCCCCGGCCGGATACGTACGCAGCGGCACCCCGAGCGCCGTCGCGGCGGCGACGATGCCCGGCTCGTCCGCCTTGCTGTCCACGGTCACCAGCTCCACGACGCTCAGCGGCGAGAGCCCGGCCTCCCGCAGGGCGTCCCGGACCAGCCCGACGATCTCCTCGGCGGGGGCGCCCCGGGACGCGCCGACCCCGACGGCGAGCGGCGCGGACGGCAACACCGCGGCGGCGTCGACGGCTTCGGACATGGAACGGGTCCTTTCGGAATTCGGAGAAGGGCGCGGATCTCAGGCGGCGCTGAGATGCGCGGACCGGGGGCGATCGGCTAGCAAGAGCCCATGGCGGTGTTCGTCGCGCTCGGCGCGTTCCTGATGACCCTGGTGGGCGGCTGGGTGGCCCAGCGCGTTACCGACCGCCGCCATCTGGTGCTCGGTTTCGCCGGCGGCCTGATGCTCGGCGTGGTCGGCCTGGACCTGCTGCCGGAGGCGATCGAGGCCGCGGGCGGGCCGGTCTTCGGCGTCCCGGCCGCCCTGCTGCTGTTCGTCGCGGGCTTCCTTCTCGCCCACCTCGTGGAGCGGCTGCTCGCGGTGCGCCGGGCGGCCCACGGCGCGGGCGAGGAACGGGTGCCGCAGGTCGGGCTCACGGCGGCGGCCGCGATGGTCGGCCACAGCCTGATGGACGGCGTCGCCCTCGGCGCCGCCTTCCAGGTGGGCACCGGCATGGGCGCCACCGTGGCGCTCGCCGTCATCACCCACGACTTCGCCGACGGCTTCAACACCTACACGATCACCAGCCTGTACGGGAACGCCCGACGCAAGGCCCTGCTCATGCTGTTCGCGGACGCCCTGGCCCCGCTGGCCGGCGCCGCGACGACCCTGCTGTTCACCCTTCCGGCCGAACTCCTCGGCTGCTACCTCGGCTTCTTCGGCGGCGCCCTGCTCTATCTCGCCGCCGCCGAGATCCTCCCCGAGGCGCATCACGAGCACCCGGCCCGCTCCACGCTGCTGTGCACGGTGGCCGGGGTCGGCTTCATCTGGCTCGTGGTGGGCATCGCGGACTGAACGACCGGTCCTCACCGGGCGCACCGCTCGACGAAACGGCGGGCCATCCCCGGCTCCGAGGCCCAGTGCGTGTGCAGATAGCTGGCGTGCACCCCGCCCCGTACGAAGCCCTCGACACGCCGCTCGGGCAGGTGCATGCCCCACGCCGGCTCCGCCCCGGCCCCCGGCTCCAGCACGGTCCGGTGGAACTCGTGGCCGCGTACCCGGGTGCCGGGCGCCGCCAGCACACTGTCCGAGACCGCCACCGCCTCCCGGTAGCCCAGCGTCAGCCGCTTCGACATCCGGGCCTCGGCGTCGAGGACCCCGCACATCGGCAGCCCGTCCAGCGAACGCGCCAGGTACAGCAGCCCCGCGCACTCGGCCGCCACCGGCGCCCCGGAGGCCGCGAGCGCCGCGACGGCCTCCCGCAGCGCCGCGTTGGCGGACAGCTCGGCGGCGTACACCTCGGGGAAGCCCCCGCCGATCACCAGGCCCCGAGTCCCCTCGGGCAGCTTCTCGTCACGCAGCGGGTCGAACGGGACGACCTCGGCCCCGGCCGCGGCCAGCAGCTCGGTGTTCTCGGCGTACGAGAAGGTGAACGCCGCACCGGAGGCCACCGCGACGACCGGGGCCGCCCCGCAGGTCACCGGGCCGCCCGAGCGGCCGACCGCCTCCGCCGCGTCCCACACCCCGCCCGGCAGCGGGGGCGCGGACCGGGCCAGCGCCATCAGCGCGTCCAGGTCGCACCCCGCCTCCACCTGCTCCCGCATCGCCTCGACCGCGCCCACCGCGTCGCCCCGCCGCTCGGCCACCGGCACCAGACCCAGGTGCCGCGACGGCACCGCCACCTGCTCGGCCCGCCGCAGCACCCCCAGCACCGGCAGCCCCGACTCGTCCAGCGCGTCCCGCAGCAGCTCCTCGTGGCGCTGCGAACCGACCTTGTTGAGGATCACCCCGCCGATCCGCACCCCCGGGTCCCACGAGGCGAAGCCGTGCACCAGCGCGGCCACCGACCGCGACTGCGAGGACGCGTCGACGACCAGCACCACGGGCGCCCGCAGCAGCTTCGACACCTGGGCGGTCGAGGCCAGTTCGCCCTGCCCCGACGCCCCGTCGTACAGCCCCATCACGCCCTCGACCACCGCCAGGTCGCACCCGGCCGCCCCGTGCGCGAACAGCGGGGCGACCGCGCCGGGGCCGCACATGTAGGCGTCGAGATTGCGCCCCGGCCGCCCCGTGGCCAGCGTGTGGTAGCCGGGATCGATGTAGTCGGGCCCGACCTTGTGCGGGGAAACGGCCAGGCCGCGCCGCGCGAAGGCCGCCATCAGCCCCGTCGCGACGGTGGTCTTGCCGCTGCCCGAGGAGGGCGCGGCGATCACCAGACGTGCGGCCGTCACCGGGAGAACCTCACCATTCGATGCCCCGCTGACCCTTCTGCCCGGCGTCCATCGGGTGCTTGACCTTGGACATCTCGGTCACCAGATCCGCGGCGTCCAGCAGCGCCCGCGGCGCGTTGCGGCCGGTGATGACCACGTGCTGGGTGCCGGGGCGCCCGCGCAGCACCTCGACCACCTCGTCGGTGTCGATCCACCCCCAGTGCATCGGGTACGCGAACTCGTCGAGGACGTAGAGCCGGTACGTCTCGGCGGCCAGGTCGCGCTTGACCTGCTCCCAGCCCTCGCGCGCCGCCTCCTCGTTGTCCATCTGGCCGTCGCGCTGGACCCACGACCAGCCCTCGCCCATCTTGTGCCAGACGACCGGGCCGCCCTCCCCGCTCGCCCCGAGGACCTTCAGCGCGTTCTCCTCGCCGACCTTCCACTTCGCCGACTTGACGAACTGGAACACCCCGATCGGCCAGCCCTGGTTCCAGGCGCGCAGCGCCATCCCGAAGGCCGCCGTCGACTTCCCCTTGCCGACGCCGGTGTGCACCATCAGCAGTGGCCGGTTGCGGCGCTGACGGGTGGTGAGCCCGTCGTCCGGCACGGTGGTCGGCTGTCCCTGCGGCATTACGCGGCCCTCCTGTTGATGTCCCTCTTGTCCGCTTCCCGGACGCCCTTGACGAGTCCGGCGATCGCGTCGGCCCGCAGCTCGTCCAGGGTCACGGCGCTGCCGCCGAGATCCCGGGCCAGCTCGGCCGCGAGCCCGAGCCGTACCGGCCCCGACTCGCAGTCCACGACGACGGACGCGGTGCCCTGCGCGGCGTGCAGCCGCGCCGCCCGGGACGCCAGCGCCACCGGTCCGGGTCCCCCGGTCGCCCGCCCGTCGGTCACCACGACCAGCAGCGGACGGCGCGAGGGGTCGCGCAGCCGCTCCACCCGCAGCACCTCGTGGGCCTTCAGCAGCCCGGCCGCCACGGGGGTGCGCCCGCCGGTCGGCAGCAGCTCCAGCCGGGCCGCCGCCGCGTCCACCGACGACGTCGGCGGCAGCACCACCTCGGCGTCCCGGCCCCGGAAGGTGACCAGCCCGACCTTGTCCCGCCGCTGGTACGCGTCCAGCAGCAGCGACAGCACCGCGCCCTTCACCGCGGCCATCCGCTGCCGGGCCGCCATCGACCCGGAGGCGTCGACCACGAAGAGCACCAGGTTCCCCTCGCGCCCCTCCCGCGTCGCCTGCCGCAGATCGTCCCGCCGGACCACCAGCCCCCGCCCCGACCGCCCGCGCGCCCGCTGGTGCGGGGCGGCGGCCTGCACGGTCGCCGCCAGGTGCAGCCTGGTCAGGGCACCCTCCGGGCGCCGCGCGCCGGTCGTACGCCCGTGCTCGGTACGTGCCCGGGAGCGGCGCCCCGCCGCGCCCTCGCCCAGCCCGGGGACGCTGAGCATCTTCGTACGGAACGGCTCGGTGGCGCCCACCGGCCGCTGTTCGCCGCTCCCGGACGGCCGGCCCCGGCCCTGTTCCGGCCCCTGGCCCTGCTCCGGTACGGACGGGGCGGGCGCGTCGTCGGCGCCCTCCCCAGGGGCCGGCGGTGTGTCGGGGCCGTCGCCCCGCGGCGGTCGGCCGCCGCCACCGGGGCCGTCGGGATCCGGGTCGTCGTCCCCGCCGTTCTGCTCCAGCGCGTCGTCCAGCTTGTCCTCGTCGAGCCCCGGCGCGTCGAAGGGGTTGCGCCGCCGCCGGTGCGGGAGGGCGAGCAGGGCCGCCTGCCGCACGTCCTCGGCGAGCACCTCCGTACGCCCCGCCCACGCGGCCAGCGCCGTGGCCGTCCGCGCCATCACGATGTCCGCCCGCATCCCGTCGACCTCGAACGCCGCGCAGGTCGCCGCGATCTGCCGCAGCGGCGTGTCGCCGAGGACCACCTCGGGCAGCAGCGCCCGCGCGGCGACGATCCGCGCCCGCAGCGCCTCCTCCTCACCGGCCCAGCCGGCCGCGAAGCCCGCCGGGTCGTCGTCGAACGCCAGCCGCCGCCGCACCACCTCGACCCGCTGGTCGGTCTCCCGGGACGCGGCGACCTCCACGGTCAGCCCGAACCGGTCGAGCAGCTGCGGGCGCAGCTCGCCCTCCTCCGGGTTCATCGTCCCGACGAGCAGGAAGCGCGCCGCGTGCCGGACGGAGACACCCTCCCGCTCCACGTACGACGCGCCCATGGCGGCCGCGTCCAGCAGCAGGTCCACCAAGTGGTCGTGGAGCAGGTTGACCTCGTCGACGTAGAGGATGCCGCGGTGCGCGTCGGCCAGCAGCCCCGGCTCGAACGCCTTCACGCCCTCCGCGAGCGCTCGTTCGATGTCGAGCGCCCCCACGAGCCGGTCCTCCGACGCGCCGACCGGCAGCTCCACCATCCGGGCGTCCCGCGGCACACCGGCCCCCGGCTCGTGCGGGCCGTCCGGACACGCCGGGTCGGCCGCCGCCGGATCGCAGGAGAAACGGCACCCGGACACCACGGCCACCGGCGGCAGCAGCGCCGACAGCGCGCGTACGGCGGTGCTCTTCGCGGTGCCCTTCTCGCCCCGCACCAGCACCCCGCCGATGCCCGGCGAGACGGAGTTGAGCAACAGGGCGAGCTGCAGGTCCTGCTGCCCGACGACGGCGGTGAACGGGAAATGCGTACTCACTGGGCGGTCCTTCCTGCGTCTTCTGCGGATGTACGGACACGGCGCCCGGCGCCGCCGGGCGCCCCGGGGGCGACGAACGGGAGCCCGGGCGGCGCGCCCGACTCGATGAGCCGGAGCAGCGCGTCGGTGTCGGCGTGTTCCTCTATCAGGTCGCCGAGGCGGTCGAGCTGCTCCTCGCGCAGCGCGCCGAAGGAGGTGTCGGGGGCGGGGACGAAACGCCGGCCCGCGGCCCGCGCGACCTCGGCCAGGAAGCGGCGGCGGAACGCGTCGCTCTCCAGCGAACCGTGCCAGTGGGTGCCCCACACGGCCCCCACCCGGCAGCCGTCCAGGAACGGCTCGCCGCCGAGCACGTCCGCCACCCCGTGGTGGATCTCGTACCCCTCCACGGGCGCGCCGAGCGCCTCGCCGACCGGCCGGGCCAGGGTCTTCTCCCGGTCGAAGCGGATGTGGACGGGGAGCAGTCCGAGGCCCTCGACCAGACCGGCCCGGGACTCCACCTCGTCCTCGATCCGCTCGCCCAGGAGCTGGAAGCCGCCGCAGATGCCGAGCACCGGCCGCCCCTCGGCCGCGCGGCGCGCCAGCGCGCCGGCGAGGCCGCGCTCCCGCAGCCAGGCCAGCGCCTTCACGGTGCCCCGGGTGCCCGGCACCACGACCAGGTCGGCGTCGGACAGCTCCTCGGCCCGGTCCACGAACCGGACGACCACCCCCGGTTCGGCGGCCAGCGCGTCCACGTCCGTGAAGTTCGACATCAAGGGCACCGCGCACACCGCGACCCGCAGCACGTCCTCCCCGTGCGGCGGCGCGACGAGCGACTCGCGCACCGCCCCGCGCAGCGAGACCCGCAGCCCGTCCTCCTCGTCGATGCCGAGCCCGTGGGCGAAGGGCAGCACCCCGTACGTCGGGCGCCCGGTCAGCCCGCGCAGCATGTCCAGACCGGGCTCCAGCAGCGACACGTCACCGCGGAACTTGTTCACCAGGTAGCCCGCGACCAGTGCCTGGTCCTCGGCGGCCAGCAGCGCCGTCGTACCGAAGAACGACGCGAAGACGCCGCCCCGGTCGATGTCGCCGACCACCACCACCGGGAAGTCCGCCGCCCGGGCGATGCCCATGTTCACGATGTCCGTGCGCCGCAGGTTGATCTCCGCCGGGCTGCCCGCCCCCTCGCAGATCACCGCGTCGTACGTGGCCCGCAGCTGCTCCAGGCAGTCCACGACCGTGCCGAACAGGGCCTCCTGGCGGCCGCCGTGGTAGCCGCGCGCGCTCATCTCGCCGACCGGCTTCCCCATCAGGACGACCTGGCTGGAGCGGTCGCCGCCGGGCTTCAGCAGGACCGGGTTCATCAGCGCGGTCGGCTCGACGCGGGCGGCCTGGGCCTGCATGGCCTGGGCACGCCCGATCTCGGCGCCCTCGCGGGTGACGAACGAGTTCAGCGACATGTTCTGCGCCTTGAAGGGCGCCACCTTCACGCCCCGGCGCACCAGCCAGCGGCAGATGCCCGCCGTGACGACGCTCTTGCCCGCGTCCGAGGTGGTTCCGGCGACCAGCAGTCCG
The DNA here is from genome assembly GCF_042262625.1 of Streptomyces sp. NPDC056347. Taxonomy (NCBI): domain Bacteria; kingdom Bacillati; phylum Actinomycetota; class Actinomycetes; order Kitasatosporales; family Streptomycetaceae; genus Streptomyces; species Streptomyces sp. NPDC056347. The sequence continues at coordinate 24,791 of NZ_JBHJQP010000018.1, forward strand.
CCGCTCATGAGCTCCTCCGTCCCGTGCCGCGCGGACCCGCCGCCGGGCGCACGCCGATCACCCGTGCACCGGTCCGCGGCACACCGCTCCGCCGCGCGCCGATCCGGCGTACGGCGAGGGCCGCGCCGAGCCGCCCCGCCACGCACACGCCGAGGGCCAGCGCGCCCACCCGCCGCGACAGCCGCACCGCGCGCTCGATGTCCGCGCCCTCCACGGCCCGGCCGCGCTCCCCGTTGAGCACCGGGCGGTGCTCCACCCGGCCGCCGTACGCGAGGGTCCCGCCCAGCCGCACGCCGAGCGCGCCCGCGAAGGCGGCCTCCACCGGGCCCGCGTTGGGGCTCGGGTGCTTGGCCGCATCGGCCCGCCAGGCGTGCAGCGCGCCCCCGGGGCGGCCCCCGGCGGCCACCGCGAGCAGGGCGGTGAGCCGGGCGCCGGGCCAGCCCGCGAGGTCGTCGAGGCGGGCCGAGGCCCAGCCGTAGCGGCGCAGGCGCGGCGACTTGTGGCCGACCATGGCGTCGAGGGTGTTGACGGCGCGGAATCCGGCCAGCCCGGGAACCCCGGCCAGCGCACCCCACACCAGGGCACCGACCACGGCGTCCGAGGTGTTCTCCGCCACGGACTCCACGACGGCGCGGGCGATCTGCGGCCCGTCCAGGGACTGCGGGTCGCGCCCGCACAGATGCGGCAGCCGCTCCCGGGCCAGGGCGAGGTCACCGGCCTCCAGGGCGCCGCCGATGGCCCGCGCCTCCCGGCCCAGGGACGTGCCGCCGACGACGGACCAGGTGGTGGCGGCGGTCAGCGCGACGGAGGCGGCGGGGCTGCGGCGTACCGCGCGGGCGGCCAGGGCGGCACCGCCGGCGGCGGCTCCGGCGCAGACCAGGGTGTGCAGGGCGCCCCAGCCGCGGTGGTCGTGCCACAGGCGGCGCTCGACGCCCGCCGCGGCCCGCCCGAAGGCGGCGACCGGGTGGCCCCTGCGGGGGTCACCGAGCAGCAGGTCGCCGATCAGCCCGGCGGCGGCGCCGTACGCGAAGATGCGGTCGGCTCGCACGGCTCAGCCGGCCGTCGCGCCGCGGAGGATTCTCGTACGGGAGGCCCTGGGGGCTGGGGTGGCGGGCGCATGGCGGCCGGGCATGGCGATATGTCCTCACTCAGGGTCCGCGCCCTGGTTCGACGTGACCGGCGACGAGAGTCTCCTGGCTCCCGGATCCGCGGGCCCCCGGCCTTCCAGCCCGCTCGCGCGCGCCGTGACGTCCGGTGTGGGGGACCGCTCCCCGGTGACAGTGGCGGGACCGCGCCGGATTCGCACCGGCTTCCTCTGCTGTCGCCGTGATTGGCTCCGGCAGTCCACCACGCCCCGTGAAGGCCCGTCAACCTGCCGTTGACCTGCGGTGGCGCAGTGTGCTGATACCCACATCGGGCCGGACACCCGGGGGTGTCCGGCCCGATGTGGGGCGTACGCGGGGCGGTTCAGGCGACGATCAGATAGATGCCGTACCCGACGGCCGCCGCGCACAGCGCGAAGCAGGCGTACGCACCGGCGCGGGCCAGCAGCAGCGAGCCGCCGGAGCCGCCCTGTGCCGCGGGCTCGGCCTGCTTGGAGAGGCCGACGATGCCCAGGGTGAAGAGGCCCACCAGAGCGACGGTGACCACGAGGGAGACGCCGAACACGGAACCGAGGGCTGCCCAGTCGATTTTCATGCTGAATCCTTAGACGGTCGGTGCGGGACCGGTCAGACGGTGGCGGGTCGCGCCGGGTCCTGGGGGGTGCCGGACGCGGCCGGGACGGCGGTCACGACGCTCGCGGCCGCGAGCGGAGCCGTGGCCTGGGCGACGGTGGGCGGCGGGCTGACGGCGGCGATGGCCGTGGTGACGACCCCGGCGGGCTCGGCGGGGACCCCGGCCACGGCCCCGGCGTCCGCCGGGGCGACGTCGCCGTGGCCGACCGGCTTGCGGCGGGAGAGCAGCCAGATGGAGCCGGAGCCCAGGACCAGCAGCGCCGCCACGACGACGACACCCCAGGTGCCCTGCTTGGTGAGCAGCTCCGCGCCCGCCCCGACCAGGCCGGCGGCCGGCAGGGTCAGACCCCAGGCGACGAACATCCGGGTGGCGGTGGACCAGCGGACCACCCCGCCCTGACGGCCCAGACCCGCACCCATCACGGCGCCGGAGCAGGACTGGGTGGTGGAGAGCGAGAAGCCGAGGTGCGAGGAGGCCAGGATGACCGTGGCCGCACTGGTCTGGGCGGCGAAGCCCTGCGGCGGCCTGAGGTCGGTGAGGCCGCTGCCCATGGTGCGGATGATGCGCCAGCCGCCCAGGTAGGTGCCGAGCGCGATGGCCATGCCGGCGGAGACGATCACCCAGACCGGGGGGTTGGCCCCGGGGTGCAGGACCCCGCCGGTGACCAGGGCCAGTGTGATGATGCCCATGGTCTTCTGCGCGTCGTTGGTGCCGTGGGCCAGGGAGACCAGTCCGGCCGAGGCGATCTGACCGGCCCGGTAGCCCTTGGCGGTGGCCTTCTCCTGGGCCTCGTTGCGGATCTTCCCGCCGATCCGGTACGTCAGCCGGGTGGCCAGCAGCGCGGCGAGACCGGCGACGATCGGGGCGGCGACCGCGGGGAGCAGCACCTTGGTGACGACGGTGCCGCCGTTGACGGACGACCAGCCCGCCGACATCACGGCCGCGCCGATCAGACCGCCGAACAGGGCGTGCGACGAGCTGGACGGCAGCCCGACCAGCCAGGTCAGCAGATTCCACAGAATGGCGCCGACGAGTGCCGCGAAGATCACTTCTGTGCGCAGCCCGTCCTCGTTGATGATCCCGCCGGAGATCGTCTTGGCGACCTCCACCGACAGGAACGCGCCGACGAGATTGAGAACGGCGGACATGGCCACCGCGGTCTTCGGTCTGAGTGCACCGGTCGAGATGGTGGTCGCCATCGCGTTCGCGGTGTCGTGGAAACCGTTCGTGAAATCGAACACTAGAGCTGTCACGATCACAATCGCGAGGAGCAGCGTGATGTGTTCCATTTACCCAGGCAATCGTTCGACGTCATTGGCATGTGGACCGTAGGCAACCTGGGTAAACGGAAGATGAACTGGGGAGGGCACTGTGGTGACTCCAACCGGAGTCACATCATTCCGTTTCCGTTCGGGGCCGTTCCCTCGGACGAGTGGAACGCCCAGGTCCGATCGGCCCCGTACCCATCACCTCCCCGGACTGACAGGATCGGTCCATGAGCGATCAGCTTCGGCGTATGAGCGATCAGCAATGTGACGAGATCGGGCGGGCCTGGGACGGCGTCGTCGCCACCGCGCGCCGGACGGCGGCCGAGGGGCTCGTCGTCGGAACCTCGGGGAACGTGTCGGCGCGGGTCGGCTCCACGATCCTGGTCACACCGAGCGGAGTGCCCTACGACCGGCTGGGCCCCGAGGACGCCGTGGGCGTCGATCCGGAGGGCAACCGCCTCTTCGGCACGATGGCCCCGACCAGCGAGCTCCCGCTCCACCTCGCCGTCTACCGGAACACCGACGCCGCCGCCGTCGTCCACACCCACGCGGTCCACGCCACGGCCGTCTCCACCCTGGTCACCGAGATCCCCCCGGTCCACTACGCCGCCGCCATGCTCGGCGGCCCCGTCCGCGTCGCCGCCTACGCCCGCTACGGCACCCCGGAACTGGCCGGGCACATGCTCACCGCCCTGCGGGACCGCACGGGCTGCCTGCTCCGCAACCACGGCACCGTCACCTACGGAGCCACCCTGGACCAGGCGTACGACCGGACCGCCCAGCTGGAATGGCTCTGCCGGCTCTGGCTCGCCGCGAGCTCCGTCCCCGGACGCTCCCCGAGCCTGCTCACCCCGGAGCAGCTCGACGAGGTGGGCGAGGCGCTCAAGGGGTACGGACAGCCGGGCTGACCCGACCGGCCCAGCGGACGGCCCCGTCCGCTGGCCGCGCGCCCCGCCCGCCACGACACTGGAGCCGTGCGCCCGGCAACGATCACGGCAGCAGCCGTCACCACGGTCCTCGGCGTCGGCGCGGCGGCGGTCGCGGCCGGCCGGTACGCCAGCGACGCCGCCCTCAGGGCCCCGGCCGGGCGGCCGCTCCCCGCCGACCGCAGACTCACCGTCCACGCCACGGCGGCCGGGCAGGTCACCCTCACCCGCTCCTTCACCGCCCTGCGCCCCGGTACGTACGGACTGGTCGGCGACGACGTCCACGCCGTGGTCGGCCCGGTGATCGAACACGCCCACCACGCCCCCGACACCGTCGTCCGCCGGCTGGAACGCGTGGACCGGGGCACCCTGGAGCCCGGCGCCAAGGTCCGCGTCACTCCGCAGCTCCACAGCGGCGACCCCTTCACCGCCCTCGGCCTAGGCCACAAGGAGGTCGAGATCCCCGGCGAACTCGGCGTCCTGCCCGCCTGGTTCGTACCCGGCCCCCGCGACACCTGGGTCATCACCGTGCACGGCCTCGGCACCACCCGGGAACACCCCATGAACCTCATGGGATTCCTGCACGAGCTGCGGCTGCCCGTGCTCGACCTCGCCTACCGCGGCGACGCCGGAGCCCCGCGCTCCCCGGACGGCCTCTCCCGTCTCGGCGAATCCGAGTGGCGCGACCTGGACGCCGCGATCCGCTTCGCCGTCCGGTACGGGGCCCGGAAGGTCGTCCTGCACGGCTGGTCCACCGGCGCCTCGATGGCACTGCACGCGGCCGTCGACTCCGCCCTGCGCGACCGGATCGGCGGGCTCGTCCTGGACTCCCCGGTGCTGGACTGGGCCGCCACCCTGCGCGCCCTGGCCGCCGCCCGCGGCGTCCCGGCCGTCCTGCTGCCGCTCGCCCTCCGCGCGGCCGAGGGCCAGACCGGACTGCACGGCGCCCGGCTCCTCGACGACACCCTCGCCCGGGCCCTGAACGCCCCGACCCTGATCTTCCACGGCCCCGACGACCAGCTCTCGCCCTGGCAGCCGACCCGCGACCTCGCCGACCGCCGCCCCGACCTGATCGCCCTGCACACCGTCCCGCAGGCACCGCACGCGGCGATGTGGAACGCCGACCCGGCCCGCTACGAGGAGACCCTGCGCCGCTTCCTGACTCCTCTGATGTGACCGGTGACATGACCCGGCCGATCCGCCCGGCGATACGACCGCCGGCCCGGGAGCGCGCCCGGTGACGTGACCCGGCGGGAGAGCTGATGTGACCCGATGGGAGGGGATCGGCCCCTTTTGGTCCCGGACCCCGTTCATCGGCCGCTCCACCGGGAATTCGGGTTCCGTTTGGGCTTTCGGGCCGTCAGGGGCAAGACTGCTACCCGTGACGTCCCGTAACCCGCGCGACTCCAGGCTGCGACTTGTCCGCCCGCGACCCCTTGCCACCGCTCGCAAGGCCGTGACCACCCGGCGCACCAGGCCGGCCCCCCGCCCGCCGGAGGGCACCCCACCCCGGTCGGAACTGGCCCGCCAGGCCAGGACCGCTCTCGCCGACGCCGTACGCATCGCCCGCTGGGCGGCCGACGGCGCGGCCCCCGGCACACCCCCCCTCGCCGCCCAGGCGCTCCAACGGGCCGCGACCGCTCTGGAACTGTCCCCGGCCCAGGTGCGCTCCGGCTGGGACCGGGCCAGGCTCGCCGGACTGGTCGAACTGCACGGCGACACCGCACGCCCCGGCTGGCGGCTGCGCGCCTGGGACCGGGACGACTCCGCCGTGCTCCGCGGCTGGGTGGCGCTCTTCGACGCCTGGTCGCTCGTCCACCCGGCACCCGCGGACCTGGAATCCACCGCCGTCGCCGAGGCCGTCGAAGCGGTGCCCCAGGTTCTCTCCCTCCTCCAGCTCTCGGCGGGCCCGGTCACCGTGCCCGCGCTGCTGGACCTGCTCGGCCAGCGCGTCGCCGAACTCCGCGAGGAGCGCTGCGAGGTGCCCTACGGTCCGCAGCCGCTGCCCGGACCGGCCGAACCCGCCCCGCCCGCCGACCCCGCCGCCCTGCTGGACTGGGCCCTGGAGGGGCTGGCCGCCGTCGGCGCGCTCACCCTCGCCGCCGACCACGCCACCCTCACCCCGCTCGGCAACTGGGCGGTCTGGGTCAAGCTGGAACAGATCTGCGTCGCGGCCCAGAGCCCGGCCGGGAACATCGAGCAGTCCGCCGCCGACATGCTCCTGGGCTGCGCCCGGCTCACCCCCGGCCCGGCCCGCGACGAGTACCGGGCCTGGCTGGCCGCCCGCCCCGTCGGCAGCGCCGTCGCCGAACTCCTCGACGTCGCCCGAGGCGAGGACGCCCTCCTGCGCGGGCTCGCCTTCGAGGCGCTCCGGGTCGTCGGCGCCTCCGCCGAGCCCGAGGTCCGCGCCGTCCTCACCGACTCCTCGCTGCGCCCCTACGCGCTGCTCTGGCTGGCCGAGTACGACGGGGCCGACCCCGAGGACGCCCCCGACGTCCTCAGCCGCGAGGAGGCCACCTGGCTCTGGGTCGACACCGCGGCGGCCGTCGCCGACCACGGCGAGACCGGGCTGCTGGTCCGCCACCTCGACTCGGCCGTCCAGGGCACCGTCCCGGCCCTGCTGGAGGAGGTGCGCGCCGTCGGTCACCCGCGCACCGTGCAGGTGCTGGTGGCCCTGGCCGCCGCGCATCCGGACCCCGCGCTGGCCAAGGCGGTACGCCGGGCCGCGTTCCAGGTGCACACCGGCGGCGCCTGACGCCCCGCACCGGGCGGCGGCCCCGGGTCTGCTGCCCGGAGGCCCGCCGACCCGGCGCGTACGCACCGAAGCGCCGCGCGGGCCGACCCGCCCGTGTGATCTGCCTCTCATTTCTCCGCCGGGCGCCGCCGGTGCCGGTGCTCAGCGGAAGGTGTCGCAGGAGGCCAGGTCGCCCTCGCGGTAGCCGGTGGTGAACCACTGCTGGCGCTGGGCGGCCGAGCCGTGCGTCCAGGACTCCGGGGTGACCCGGCCCTGGAACCTCTCCTGGATGCGGTCGTCGCCGACCGCGGCCGCCGCGTCGAGCCCGTCCCGGACGTCCGCCCGGGTCAGCGAGGTGATGAGCGGACGCCCGGTCGACTCGTCCGGCGTGGTCGTCGCGTGGTGGGCCCAGACCCCGGCGTAGCAGTCCGCCTGGAGCTCCACCCGGACGGAGTTGCTGTTCGCGCCGGTCCGGCCGTCCTGGGACCGCTGGAGCGTCCCGAGCAGATCCTGTACGTGGTGGCCGTACTCGTGGGCGACGACATAGGCTTGGGCGAACGGGCCGCCGCTGGAGCCGAACTTCGTCCGCAGCTCGTCGAAGAACCCCAGGTCCAGATAGACCTGCCGGTCACCGGGGCAGTAGAACGGCCCGACCGCCGAGGTGGCGGCGCCGCACGCGGTGCCGATCCGGTCGCTGAACAGGACCGTCCTCGACGGCGTGTACGCGGCCCCGCGCTGCCGGAACTCCTGCTTCCAGTAGTCCTGCACGCTGTTGACCACCGCCACGATCCGGCAGTCGTCCCGGGTGTTCGCGTCCCGCCCGGTCCGGCAGGACTGCTCCACCTGGGCGGCCGTGGACGAGGTCGGTGCCGTGTCCGGACCGCCGGACGACAGGCCGAGCTGTTCGGGCCCGAGGCCGAAGAACAGTCCCAGCAGCAAGGCGATGATCCCGACGATGCCGCCGCCCACGGTGGCCCGGCCGCCCGGGATCCGGCTGCCGCGCACGTCCTGGACCTCGGACGTGTCCAGGCCGGCGTCGTCGTCGAACTGCATGGGGCACCGCCTCGCGCTCCGGTCATCGGGGTCCCCCGCCTCCGCCGAGTATCGGACAGGTCACACCACAACGCCCTTTTTCGGCCGTGCGGCGGCGCGGTGCCGGGCAGGTGCCGGGGGTGTGCACGGAAAAGCAGTTGCATACCGCCAGTAGAATGGCCGCATGGCAATTCTCCTTGTGCATTAGCGGCGTCGAGACATCTCCGCCCTCGTCCCGTAAGCCGTCCAACCGCCCTGGAGTATTACCGTGATCACCGCCTCCGGCGTCGAGCTGCGTGCCGGCGCCCGCATCCTCATCGAGTCCGCCTCCTTCCGCATCGCGAAGGGTGACCGCATCGGCCTCGTGGGCCGCAACGGAGCGGGCAAGACCACGCTCACCAAGTGCCTCGCGGGCGAGGGCAGCCCCGTCGGCGGCACGATCACCCGCTCCGGCGAGGTCGGCTACCTCCCGCAGGACCCCCGCACCGGCGACCTCGACGTGCTGGCCCGCGACCGCATCCTCTCCGCCCGCGGCCTCGACGAGATCCTGCGCAGGATGCGGGAGAACGAGGACCGGATGGCGAACGGCAAGGGCGCCACCCGCGAGAAGGCCATGAAGAAGTACGAGCGGCTGGAGACGGAGTTCCTCACCAAGGGCGGATACGCCGCCGAGGCCGAGGCCGCCACCATCGCCGCCGCGCTCAGCCTGCCCGACCGGGTGCTCGGCCAGCCGCTCCACACGCTCTCCGGCGGTCAGCGCCGCCGCGTCGAGCTGGCCCGCATCCTCTTCTCGGACGCCGACATCCTGCTGCTCGACGAGCCGACCAACCACCTCGACGCCGACTCGATCGCCTGGCTGCGCGACTACCTCAAGAACTACCGAGGCGGCTTCATCGTGATCTCCCACGATGCCGAGCTCGTCGAGACGGTCGTCAACAAGGTCTTCTACCTCGACGCCAACCGCTCGCAGATCGACATCTACAACATGGGCTGGAAGCTCTACCAGCAGCAGCGCGAGGCCGACGAGAAGCGCCGCAAGCGCGAGCGGCAGAACGCCGAGAAGAAGGCCGCGGCCCTCAACTCCCAGGCCGACAAGATGCGAGCCAAGGCCACCAAGACCGTCGCCGCGCAGAACATGGCCAAGCGCGCCGAGCGACTGCTCTCCGGGCTGGAGGCGGTCCGCGTCTCCGACAAGGTCGCCAAGCTCCGCTTCCCGGAGCCCGCCCCCTGCGGCAAGACCCCCCTGATGGCGGAGGGCCTGTCCAAGTCGTACGGCTCGCTGGAGATCTTCACCGACGTCGACCTCGCCATCGACAAGGGCTCCCGGGTCGTCATCCTCGGCCTCAACGGCGCGGGCAAGACCACCCTGCTCCGCCTCCTCGGCGGCGCCGAGAAGCCCGACACCGGCCGGGTCGTCGAGGGCCACGGTCTCAAGCTCGGCTACTACGCCCAGGAGCACGAGACCCTCGACCCGGACCGCACGGTCCTGGAGAACATGCGCTCCGCGGCGCCCGACCTCGACCTCGTCGACGTCCGCAAGACGCTGGGCTCCTTCCTCTTCTCCGGCGACGACGTCGACAAGCCCGCCGGGGTCCTCTCCGGCGGCGAGAAGACCCGTCTCGCCCTGGCGACCCTGGTGGTCTCCTCCGCCAACGTGCTGCTCCTGGACGAGCCGACGAACAACCTCGACCCGGCCAGCCGCGAGGAGATCCTCGGCGCGCTGCGCACGTACAAGGGCGCCGTCGTGCTCGTCACGCACGACGAGGGAGCGGTCGAGGCCCTCCAGCCGGAGCGCATCATCCTGCTGCCCGACGGGGTCGAGGACCTGTGGGGCGCGGACTACCGGGACCTGGTCGCGCTCGCCTGATCCGGCCCGCCGCCCGTGCGGTCCCACCTGCCTGGATCATTCGGCCTACGCGTGATCCATCATCTGCGTGAGGGCGTCTCGTACCCGGTCGCAGGGCCCGGCGCGAACCCGCCGGGCCCACCCGTATGGCGGGCCGTACCGCCCGGACGGCCCTGACCTGCCCATTCGTCCTGAACGGTGCCCCACCTACCGCCACAACCCCACGGAATACGGGATTCCGGACAGGTTCGGCCCTTCTCCGGCGGCGAACGCGCGCGCACGGACCTTGCCGAATGGGTGGCCAGGAAGCCCTTGAGGGGTGATCATGAGAAGTCCAGAGCGCACTTCCCATGAGGAGGCACGGGTGGCCGAGACTCTGAAGAAGGGCAGCCGGGTGACCGGCGCCGCGCGCGACAAGCTCGCGGCAGACCTGAAGAAGAAGTACGACTCCGGTGCGAGCATCCGGGCGTTGGCCGAAGAGACCGGCCGCTCCTACGGATTCGTCCACCGGATGCTCAGCGAGTCCGGAGTCACGCTGCGGGGACGCGGCGGAGCGACACGGGGCAAGAAGGCCGCCACGGCCTGACGGCCCCGGTGTCCGGGGCAGGCCGCAGGGCCCGTCCCGGGGCTCATCGGTTCGGTGTGCCACCCGGTCGGCAGCGATGCGGACCGGGTGGTTACTGTTCAGTCACTTAGCTCCGCACGTTGACTGAACCGATCCGGAGGCGCCCCATGACCTCGCTCGACCCCGTGCTCGACAAGGACGGCGTACGACTCACCGTCGACGACGCGGTCGCCACGGTGACCCTCACCAATCCGGCCAAGCGCAACGCCCAGTCTCCCGCTCTGTGGCGGGCGTTGACGGAAGCCGGCCGGGCGCTGCCCGGCAGCGTGCGGGTCGTCGTGCTCCGCGGTGAGGGCAAGTCCTTCTCCGCGGGCCTCGACCGGCAGGCGTTCACCCCCGAGGGGTTCGACGGTGAGCCGTCCTTCCTCGACATGGCGCGCGGCTCGCAGGACGAGCTCGACGCGACCATCGCCGAGTACCAGGAGGCGTTCACCTGGTGGCGCCGCAACGACCTCGTGTCGATCGCGGCCGTCCAGGGGCACGCGATCGGTGCCGGTTTCCAGCTCGCCCTCGCCTGCGATCTGCGGATCGTCGCCGAGGACGTGCAGTTCGCCATGCGCGAGACCAGCCTCGGCCTGGTGCCCGACCTCACCGGCACGCATCCCCTGGTGCACCTGGTGGGGTACGCCCGCGCGCTCGAGATCTGCGCCACCGGCCGCTTCGTGCACGCCGAGGAGGCCGGGCGCACCGGGCTGGCCAATCTCGTGGTGCCCGCCGATGAGCTGGACGCGGCGGCCCGGGACCTGGCCGGCGCGCTGCTGGCCGCCCCGCGCGACGCCGTGGTGGAGACCAAGGCGCTGCTGGGCGGTGCCGTTTCGCGCGGCTACGAGGAGCAGCGCGTCGCCGAGCGTGCCGCACAGGGCCGCCGGCTGCGCGACCTGGCGGGCCTCGCCGACTGAGTCCGGGGGCCGCGCGGGGCGGCCCGGACCCCGGACCCGTCCCGCGCTCAGTCCCGCTCGACCACCGCGGTTACCAGCACCGCGACCGGGGGCGTCGCCGCCGCGGCGGCCACCGCGCCCCGTACCGCGAGGGCCACGTCGAGTGCCCGGTGGTCCGCGTCCGTCGCCAGCGCGATCTTGATCCGGTCCGGGGACCGGCGCACCGGGTGTCCGGGCTCCCGGGTGAGTGTCACCACGCCCGCAACGCCCGCCGCCGCTTCCTCCGCCGCGCCCTTCGCCGCCACCCCGTGCACCCGGGAATCCGGGGGCAAGGCGGGCCCGGCCGGTGCCGCGTCCAGCAGCTCCGTCACCCGGATGTCCACCGCGCCCACCACCAGGCCGAGCCGCCGGTCGGCCGCCGCCAGCAGCGCCGAGCGCAGCGCCTCGGCCGATTCGGGCAGGGGCCGCCCGGCCACCGCCGACATGGCCGCCTCGATCCGCAGCGCCCCCGTCTCCGGGCGGGCCGTGCTGATCCGGACCGCCCCGAGCACCGGGCCCGGTCCCGGCCCCGCCACCGCACGGCGCAGCACGGCGACCGCCGTCCGCTCGGCGATCCAGGCCCCGTCCGCCGGGCCGCCCAGCGGCAGCAGCCGTCCGGGGCCCGGAGGCCGTCGGGAGCGGGCCGACGCGACCCGGACGGCCCGCCCCGCCCTCTGCCGGTCCGCCGCCGTCCGTCCCTCGGCCCCGCGCGGGCCGTCAGCCGTGGTCATTTCCCCAGCCTGCCGCATCCATGGCGCGAGACCGGGCAAGCACACCTAGTGTGGGCAAAGAGGTGCAAATCCGCCCGAAGGGAAACACGGTGATGACCGAAACCACGCAGCGGAACCGGTCCGAGAACCCCGACAAGGAAGCGAGCCCGCTCACCAAGCGTGGCCAGGGCGCTGCCGCCACCCGCGGCCGTACGACCATCGCCGACGGGGTGGTCGAGAAGATCGCGGGCATGGCGGCCCGTGACGTGGTCGGCGTCCATGCGATGGGCAGCGGCCTCTCACGGACCTTCGGCGCGGTGCGCGACCGGGTGCCCGGCGGCGGCAAGTCCGTCACCCGGGGGGTGAAGGCGGAGGTCGGGGAGTCCCAGACCGCGCTCGACCTGGAGATCGTCGTCGACTACGGCGTCTCGATCGGCGAGGTCGCCCGAGACGTACGGGAGAACGTGGTCGCCGCGGTCGAGCGGATGACCGGGCTGGAGGTCGTCGAGGTCAACATCGCGGTCAGCGACGTGAAGCTGCCCGACGAGACCGATGACGACGACCAGCCCGAGCCGCGTCTCCAGTAGCCCGTCGCAGTCAGTGAGCCGAGGAGCGCACGATGAACATGGCGGTGGTCGGCATGGTGGCCGGCATGGCACTCGGATTCGCCGGGTACTTCGGCGGCTTCGGGGCCTTCCTGCTGGTGGCCGCCCTCGGAGCGGTCGGCTTCGTCGTCGGCCGCTTCCTGGAGGGCGATCTGGAGCCCGGTGACTTCTTCCGGAGTCGCGAGCGCGACGACCGGCGCCGGTGACGGCCGTGCCGGGAACGAGCGGCCGGATCGCGGCGGCGGAGCGCGGGGAGACCCGGATCGCCGACCGGGTGGTCGCCAAGATCGCCGCACAGGCGGCGAAGGAGGCGGTCGACGAACAGCCCGAGGAGGCTGTCGCACCGCGCGCCACGGTCACGGTGCACCGCGACACCGCCCGCGTCCGGGTGAGCCTGGAGCTCGGCTACCCCTGCGACATCGGCCGCCGGTGCGGCGGGGTGCGCCGCCGGGTCGTCGAACGGGTGAGGGCACTGGCGGGGATGGACGTGCCCGAAGTGATCGTTCAGGTCGAGCGCCTGCATCCGACCGGTGCGGGCACCGCGGCGCGGGGGAGGGTCCGATGACCGAGCCCCACGGACCCGGCGGAACGGAGCAGCGTGAGGGCGAGGTCCTCCAGATCGATCCGTCCGGCTCGTCCGCCTCGTACGACCCCGCGCCCGCGCGCAGGGCGCGGAGCGGCCGGACGGGCCGCTTCTGGTCGCCGCGCCGCATCCCCGCGGCGCTCCTCGCGCTCGTGCTCCTCGGCGGCAGCGGGCTGCTGCTCTACGACGTGGCGGCGGTACGGGCCGGCCGGCCGGCGATGCGGTGGCGCCGGGTCCTCGCCGGCGAACTGGCCGAACGCCCGCTCTCCAGCCCCTGGCTGCTCGGCCTCGCCGCCCTCGCCGTACTGATCGGCCTGTGGCTGCTCGTGCTGGCCGCCACTCCGGGCCTGCGCGCCCTGCTGCCGATGCGCCGCGACCGCCCCGGCGTCCGGGCCGCGCTCGACCGCTCCGCCGCCGCCCTGGTGCTGCGCGACCGGGCCGTCGAGGTGGCCGGGGTGCAGTCGGTACGGGTCCGGATGGGCCGGGGCCGGGCCGCGGTGCGCGCCGTGTCGCACTTCCGCGAACTCGACGACGTACGGGCCGATCTGGACACCGTGCTCCGGACCGGGATCAGGGAGCTGGGGCTGGCCAGGCCGCCGGGCCTGACCGTCCAGGTGCGCCGGCCCGCGAAGAAGGGGTGAACCCGTTGCTCAGGACCGTCAACCGGGTACTGCTGGGCCTGGCCGGGCTGGTGATGGTCTGCGGCGGCGGCGCGGTGCTCGCCGCCGGGGCCGGCCTCGCCGTGCCGTCCTGGTGGCCCTGGCACGGCGGGGACGACGTGCTGCTCTCCGCGGCGGACCGGGACCGCTGGCGCGGGGAGGGCTGGTGGTGGCCGGTGGTCATCGCCGTCCTCGCCGTCGTGGTGGTGCTCGCCCTGTGGTGGCTGCTGGCCCAGCTGCGCCGCGCCCGCCTCGCCGAGGTGCTGGTGGACAGCGGTGACGGCGAGGGGGCGCGCCTGCGCGGCCGGGCCCTGGAGGCGGCGCTCGCCGCGGAGGCGGGGACGCTGGACGGGGTGGCCCGCGCCCGGGTCGCGCTGACCGGGCGGCGTGGCGCACCCCGGGCCCGGATCGGTCTGCTGATGGAGCCGCACGCGGCGCCGGACGAGGCGCTCGGCCGCCTCACGGACGAGGCGCTGGCCCATGCGCGCGATGCGGCGGGGCTGGCCGAGCTGCCCGCCGAGGTGCGGCTGAGGGCGGTCGGGCACCGCGCCGAGCGGGTGAGCTGACCGGCGCCGGCCGGGGGTGGCCCGGCCTCAGAAGCCGTGCCGGTAGCCGCCGTCGACCGGCAGCATGATGCCGGTCAGGTACGAGGCCGCGGGCGACAGCAGGAACGCCGCGGCCCGGCCGAACTCCTCCGGAGTGCCGTACCGGCGCAGCGGGATCTGCGCCGAGCTCGCCGCCCTGGCCGCCTCCGCGTCGCCCGAGAGGGCGTCCAGCTCCCGTACCCGGTCCGTGTCGATCCGGGCCGGGAGCACCCCCACCACCCGGATGCCCCGGGGACCGAGCTCGTCCGCCAGGGACTTGGCGAAGCCTGCGAGGCCCGGCCGGAGCCCGTTGGAGATGGTGAGCCCGGGGATCGGCTCGTACACGGAGCCGGAGAGCACGAAACCGATCACCCCGCCCTCGCCGAGCACCGCCGCCGCGGCCCTGGCGAGCCGCACCGCGCCCAGGAACACCGAATCGAAGGCGGACTGCCACTGCTCGTCGGTGTTGTCGGCGACGAAACCGGGTGCCGGGCCGCCGACGCTGATGAGGATGCCGTCCAGCCGCCCGAACCGCTCGTGCGCCGCCTCCATCAGCCGCCGCGCGGAATCGGGGTCGGCGTTGTCGGCGGCGAGACCGACCGCGTCCGGCCCCAGCTCGGCGGCGGCCGCCTCGGCGCGCCCCGCGTCACGGCCGGTGATGACCACCTTCGCGCCGTCGGCGGCGAGCACCCGCGCCGTGGCGTTGCCCAGCCCCCGGGTCGCTCCGGTGACGATGTACGCACGGTCCTTCAGTCCAAGATCCATGCCCCTATCCTGCCGCGTCGGGCTCCAGGGTGTCCTCACCGGCCAGCGCCATGGCGGTGCCCACCAGCCCGATGTGGCTGAACGCCTGCGGGAAGTTGCCCAGCTGACGGCGGCCGACGGTGTCGTACTCCTCGGCGAGCAGCCCCACGTCGTTACGGAGCTCCAGCAGCCGTTCGAAGAGATCCCGGGCCTCTTCCGCCCGCCCGGTCATGATCAGGGCGTCGGCCAGCCAGAACGAGCAGGCCAGGAACGCCCCTTCGCTGCCGGGAAGCCCGTCGATCGAGGCGCCGTCCGTGCTGTAGCGGCGCAGCAGGCAGCCGCGGCCCAGCTCGGCCCGGACCGCGTCGACGGTCCCGATCAGCCGGGGATCGTCCGGCGGCAGGAAGCCGGTCCGGGCGATCAGGAGGGTCGCGGCGTCCAGGTTCCGGGAGCCGTAGGACTGCGTGAAGGTGTTCCGCACCGGGTCGTAACCCCGCTCGCAGACCTCCCGGTGCACCGCGTCCCGCATCGTCCGCCACCGCTCGGCGTCACCGGCCAGCGCGGGATTGCTCTCCAGCGTGCGTACGGCGCGGTCGGCGGCGACCCAGGCCATCACCTTCGAGTGCACGAAGTGGCGGCGCTGGCCGCGGATCTCCCACAGCCCCTCGTCCGGTTCGCGCCAGGTGGACTCCAGGAAGCCGAGCAGGCTGAGCTGGAGGTTCCAGGCGTGCGGCTTGTCGTCCAGGCCCGCCTCGCGGGCGAGCCGCAGCGAGTCGATGACCTCCCCGTACACATCGAGCTGGCGCTGGCGGACCGCCGCGTTGCCGATCCGGACCGGGGCGGAGTTCTCGTATCCGCGCAGCCACGGCAGCTCCGCCTCGGGCAGTCTGCGTTCGCCCGAGAGCCCGTACATGATCTGGAGGTCGGCCGGGTCCCCGGCGACCGCCCGCAGCAGCCAGTCCCGCCAGGCGGCGGCCTCCTCCAGATATCCGGCCGAGACGAGGGCGCCGAGGGTCAGGGTGGAGTCCCGCAGCCAGCAGAAGCGGTAGTCCCAGTTCCGTACGCCGCCGATCTCCTCCGGCAGCGAGGTGGTGGGCGCCGCCACGATGCCGCCGGTCGGGCCGAAGGTCAGCGCCTTCAGCGTGATCAGCGAGCGGATCACCGCCTCGCGGTAGGGCCCCCGGTACTTGCACCGCGCCGACCACTCGGCCCAGTCGGACAGGGTGTTCTCCAGCGCCTCGTGCGGGTCGACCAGATCGGGACGGGGCGAGTGGGAGGGATGCCAGGTCAGTACGAACGCCACCTTCTCGCCCGCCGTGACGGTGAACGAGGAGCAGGTGGAGAACTGCTGGCCCCAGGTCTTGACCGGCGGATCGCTGCGCAGCCAGGCCGAGTCGGGCCCCGCGACCGCCACCCGGTGGCCCTGCGAGCGGCGCACCCACGGCACCACCGAGCCGAAGTCGAAGCGCAGCCGGATCACCGAGCTCATCTCGACGGTGCCGCTGACCCCCTCGACGATCCGCATCACATCGGGTTCCCTGTCCCGCTGCGGCATGAAGTCGATGACCTTGACGGTGCCGGTACGGGTCTCCCAGAAGGTCTCCAGGACCAGCGACTCACCCGCGTAGCCGCGCCGGGTGCAGACCTCCGCGCCCTTCGGGGCGATCCGCCAGTGGCCGTTCTCCTCGTCGCCGAGCAGCGCGGCGAAGCAGGCGCCCGAGTCGAAGCGGGGCAGGCACAACCAGTCGACGGAACCGTCTCTGCCGACCAGGGCCGCCGTCTGGAGATCGCCGATGAGGGCGTAGTCCTCGATGCGTGGGGTCACGTTCTGCCGTGTTCCCGGACCTGCGGCAGGTTAAGCAGACCCGGACGGCAGGGGTCACCCGGCCGGGACGCCGTGCCCGGCATCCGGCGGACACGGCGGGCATGACCGGTACGGCTGGGTGCGACTGGTACGGCGGGTGTGGTCGGTGGAGGCGTCAGGCCGTGGCCGGTTCCGGCTTCTCCGGCTCGGCGGGCTGTTCCCCGGCGGCCTCCTTCGCCGCGGCCTCCAGCCGGTCGCGCTTCTCGCGACGGGCCAGGACCACGTATCCGACCGGGACTCCGGCGGCGAAGAGCCACCACTGCACGGCGTACGCCATGTGCGGGCCGATCGAGCCGGAGTCCGGGGTCTCGATCAGCTCGGGGGAGCCGCCGGTGGGCTCGGGGGCGGTCAGTTCGACGTACCCGCCGAGCACCGGCCGGGAGAGCCGCTCGGCCTCCTGGGCGCTGTTGATCAGCATGACCTGACGGTCCGGGAGGTCGGAGATGTCCTTGATGCCGCTGGTGCCGGTCGTCTCGTCGGCCTTCAGCCGTCCGGTGATCGTCACCTCGCCCTCGGGCGTGAGCGGTACGTCCGGGAAGGCGCTCTGGCTGGCGGCGGAAGGTACCCAGCCGCGGTTGACCAGGACCGTGCCGCCGCCCTTGAGGTCGAACGGGATCAGTACGTGGACCCCGATCCGGCCGTCGGTCGACGTCCGGCGGCGCACCACCACCTCGTGCGTGGCGTCGTACGTGCCGGTGGCCGTCACCGTCCGCCAGTAGTCGGAGCGCGGAACGGTGTGCCCCGGGGAGGTGAGCGAGGCGACCGGAACCGGCTTCGCCTTGAGGTTGCGGGAGATCAGGGCGTTCTGCGCGACCCTGTGCTCGTGCCGGTGCAGCTGCCAGAAGCCCAGCTCGACCATCGTGGGAATCAGGACGAGGACGAGGAGGGCGAGAGCCATCCACTGCCGGGTCAACAGGAAGCGGTACACCCCACGACCGTACAACCGCGTCGTGGGGCGCCGTGCGCAGGGGTGGGTGGAAGCGGGCCCGGGGGGCAAAGGGGCCGTCGCTCAGACCTTGTCGATGATGCCCACCTTCCCCTCGGCGCGGGCGCAGTGGCCGCCGCAGAACCAGTGCCCGTCGACCTCCACGCCCTGGCCGATGATCTGGACCCGGCAGTGCTCACAGATGGGCGCCATCCGGTGAATGGCGCAGGAGAAGCAGTCGAAGACATGCACCGCGCCCTGCGCGTGCACCTCGAAGGACATGCCGTAGTCGTTTCCGCAAACCTCGCAACGTGCCATGCGCCACAGGGTGGAGCGGGAGGACGGCGACGGGCGAGCGGCGGCCGGGCGAGTCGCGCCGGTTCACTCCGATGACGGCGCGGCCTGCCGGGCCGTTGCCGGTGCCACGTCGCGCAGCAGGTGGGTGAAGGCGCTCTCGTCCACGACCGGAGTGCCGAACGACTTCGCCTTGACCGTCTTCGTCGTCGCCGAATCCGGGTCGTTGGTGACCAGCAGGCTGGTCAGCCGGGACACGCTGGTGGCCACGTGCAGCCCGGCCTCCACGGCCCGGTCCTCCAGCAGCTCGCGGTCTATGGAGGTGTCCCCGGAGAAGGCCACCCGCATCCCCTGCATCAGCGGCTTGTCCTTCTCGTACCGCCCCGGGTTGGGATACGGGCACGCCGGGCGCTTGCGCGACGGGCGCCAGCTGCCGTGACCGTACGAGGACTGGTAGCCGACCCTCGGCGTGACCGGCGAATCCGACCACTCGGTCAGCGGCCGGCACTCCAGCAGCGGCAGCCGCACCCCGTCCCGCGCCGCCGCGTGCAGGCTCGGCCGGAACGCCTCGGCCAGCACCCGGGCATCGTCCAGCGCGTGGTGGGCGCGCTGCTGCACGACGCCGAAATGCGCGGCCAGCGACTCCAGCTTGTGGTTGGGCAGCGGCAGCCGCAGCTCCTTGGCCAGCGCGATGGTGCACAGCCGCTGCTCGACGGGGGCGACGACCGAGGCCCGTGCGTACTCCCGGGCCAGCATCGACCAGTCGAACGCCGCGTTGTGCGCGACGAGCACGCGGCCGGTGAGCCGCTCCGAGAGCTGGGCGGCGATCTCCGGGAAGAGCGGCGCGCCCTCCAGCACCTCGCTGGTCAGCCCGTGGATCCAGACCGGGCCGGGATCACGCTCGGGGTTGACCAGGGTGTACCAGTGGTCCTCGACATCGCCCTGCGCGTCCAGACGGTAGACGGCGGCGGACACTATCCGGTCGTCCCGGGCGAGCCCGGTGGTCTCCACGTCGACGACCGCGTACCCCTGCGGGTAGGCGGTCGGCCACTGTGCTGCGGTCTGGCGGTCGTCGAGCATGGTCACAGAGAATACGGGCCGCCACTGACAGTCTCCTATTCGGGAACGACCCGGTCCCCTGTTCGGGAAGGGCCGGACCAGTCCGCCGGGGCGCCGCGGGACACCCGGCGAGGTGGCTGGTGCCCGCAGGTTCGAGCCCCCGGCCCCGGACCGGACGCCCGCCGCCTTCACGCCGAACCGGACGGTGTGCGTCCGGTGACCGGGAGTCGCCGAACCCGTCGGGCCGCCGGGCCGTCTGTGGCAAGGTGATCCGTACCGATCAGGCCTGACGGGGGGAGGCGACGGCGGCCGTGGGCGACAGCAGGCAGGCCTTGCTCATCGCAGTACCGCAGTACGAACTGAGTGACCACTTCCCGGACTTGACCCATGCGGTGGTCAAGGACGTGGAACTGATGGACACCGCGCTGCGCTCGTCCGGATACAGCGTCGAGACGCTGGGGCTCGCCCCGGACCGTCCCGCGCTGCGCTCCCGGATCGTCAGCGCCATCAGCAGGGTCTGCTGCACGGCGCCGGAGGACGGCACCGTACTGATCCACTTCACCGGGCACGGGCTCTCGGTGGACGGATCCGACTACCTCGTCCCCTCCGAGGCCCAGCTCAACTGGTCGACGGACCCTCCTCACGTCGATGCCGGCAGCCTGATCAAACTCGACCTCACCACCCTGCTCAAGGGCTGCCGGGCGGGCACCGTCCTGCTCACCGTCGACGCCTGCCGGGACGCGTTCCCCGACGCGGAGGCGTCCTTCGGCGGCCCCGCGACCAACTTCCCCTCGTGGCGGGACCGGGTGGCCGTCCTGTTCGGCTGCGAGGCGGGCCAGACCTGCGGCTCGGACGACCACGAGGGCAGCCACTTCACCCGGGCGCTCGCGGAGGCCCTGGCCTCGGACAGTTCGCCGCGGACCGTGGGGGACGTGATCTCCCACACCACGCGCAGGACCGCCGAGTTCGCCCGGGCGGCACAGCACGAACAGCGGCCCCATCCGCAGTACGCGCCGAGCGGCCCGGGCGCGATCGCCGGGGCCGAGGTCTGTTCCGGACGGACCCTCCAGGAGGAGTGGTCGGTGGCCGTGGGCGACCCCGAGCTGTGGACGGCCGTCCAGTGCGGCGAGGACCGCAGACGCGCACTCCAGCAGGCACTGGTGCGCCTCACCGCCGAGTGCGCGAAGCTGCGGGCCACGGCCCTGGCCGAGGCCGCCGACCCCTGGGCCGACGACGGCTATCCGGTACGGGTCCTGACCGCGGGACTGCGCCCCCTGCTGGCCCCGTCGGTGACCCGGGGCGGCCCGGTGCTGGACCCCTGCGAACTGGCCGTGCTCATGGCGGCGCCCTTCGTCCGCGAGGCCGTGTTCGCCATGGGGATCAAGGAGGCGGCGCCCGCGGAGCCCTTCCGGCTGGAGCCGGCGACGGGCGAGCTCGGAGCCGGCCCGGCCCGGATCGACCTGGAGCACACCTACGCGGCGCACCCGCTGATCTGGCGCAAGGGACGCGAGCTGGCGGGCAGGGGCGCGGAGGAGGAGGCCACCGCCGTCGCCGCGTGGCTGATGCACCGCCACGTCCTGGGCCGCGAGGAGCTCTGGGACGTCTACGCCCCGGGCCTGCTGCGTCCGCTGGCCTTCGCGATGCTCGGCACCAGCGAGGAGTCGCCCCGGTTCGCGGAGTTCCTGGACGGTCTGACGCGGGTCTGCCGCCAGACCGCCGTGCCCCCGTCGCAGCCGTACGCGGGGGAGCGCGAACCCGTGGGCGAGCCGCAGCGGCCGTCGGAACTCGCGCCCCGCACCGGCCCCACCGAACGGTGGCGGCCCAGGGAACTGTCCTGGCTGATCGGCCTGGCGGGGCTGCTCGGCGGGGACCTGCGGGACATGCCGGGCGTCATGGTGGACAACATCGGCGTGACGGACGGCCTCGTGCCCGCCCAGGCCGTGACCGGGGTCCAGGAGCTGCGCTGGTCCAGGGACCGGCTCGGCAACTGCATCGACCTGGACCTGCCCTGCCCGCACCCGGCGGTGCACGCAGCCCTGGAGACACTGACGGGCTGGGCCGACGACGCCGTGCAGCACATCAAGCAGCACCTCGCACCGGGCGAACCCACGGGCCCGCTCGCCTACCTTCCCGAACGCGTCACCTGCCGCAAGCTCCGGCCGCAGTACAACGCCGCCGACCGGGGAGACGCCTACGGGCTGCCGCTGATGCGGTTCAGCCTCGCCGAGGACGAGATGCGCGAACTCCTCATGGGCTCCCAGCTCTACGGGGACCGGATGCTGGCCCTGCGCGAGCTCTACCAGAACGCCCTGGACGCCTGCCGCTACCGGCGGGCGCGGGTGCGGTACGGCGTGCTGAAGGCGGACATCCGGCAGCAGTGGGACGGCGGGATCGTCTTCCGCCAGGGCGTGGACGAGGACGGCCGCGCCTATGTGGAGTGCGAGGACAACGGCGTGGGCATGAGCCAGACCGTGCTGCGCAGCACCTTCTCGCGCGCCGGGCGCCGGTTCGAGCAGTCCAGGGAGTACCGCAGGGAACAGGCCCGCTGGCGGGCCGTGGACAAGGACCTCAAACTCTTCGCGAACAGCCGTTTCGGCATCGGGGTGTTCAGCTACTTCATGCTGGCCGACGAGATCAGCATCTGGACACGGGTCACGGACGAGTTCGGCCGCCCCGAGTCCGGCCGTGGTCTGCGGGTGGACATCGCGTCGAGCGGGAGCCTCTTCCGCATCAAGGAGAGCGACGCCTCCCAGCCGGGCGGCGGGACCAGGGTGCGGCTCTACCTCAACGACGACGCGATCGACGTGGCCGCCGAACTGGCCAAGTACGTGTGGCGGTGCGACTTCTCGATGCGGGTCGAGCGGGCCGGTGCGGTGGTCAGGGAGTGGGAGGAGGACATCCTCTACTACAACGGGGACCGTACGACCCCGGTCCGGGCGGGCCGCGACGCCTGGTGGGTACCGGGGCGGGGCTGCCTGCTGGTGGACGGGATCTGGACAGCGACACATGAGCAGGAACTGAGGCAGGGCGGTTCGTTCAACCCGCGCTTGAACCGGATCGGCGATGGGCTGTTCGGGTGCGTGGTCGACCTCAGGGAGACGCACTCCCCCGATCTGAACACCAGCAGAACGGCAATCCTCACGTACGACAAGGCATGGGTCGCGGAGCAGGTGCGTTCCATGGCGGAACGCATGGACATTCCCCCGTGGTTCACCATGGAGTGGCTCTGGAGCTTCGCGAACAGCCAACGCGGGAACGCGGAGCTGCTGGTCGCCAGGCTCATCGGGGCGGATGCGACCGTGGCCAGTGCGACGAGCTGGGACCGGGCCACCGGGATCGCGTTGCGTGAGATCGGATGCTTCCCGATGGACTTCGTGCTCCACCGGGGCGAGAAGCCGATCGAGATCCAGCACGAGACCTTCGGGGCGACGAGGGCCGGTCTGGTGGCGTGGCGCGTGGCCGCCCTGCGGGGGGCGCGTATCCCGGTGGAATCCCAGTGGGTAGCCGCGCCGGCTCCGGACTCGCTGGCCGGGTATCCGCAGCCCGTGCCGTGGGAGAGCGGGGCCGTTGTGATGCGGTACCGCGGCGGCGTCAGACTGGCGGAGGCGGTGGTGCCGCACTCGAGTGACCAGTCCCTGAGTTTCGCCGGACTGCTCGCCAGGCTCCGTAGATACGCCATCGCCGGGGTCCAGGTACCCGCCGTTCCTGATCTCGATGCCGCCCACGCGTTCGAAC
Source organism: Streptomyces sp. NPDC056347 (assembly GCF_042262625.1). Classification (NCBI taxonomy): domain Bacteria; kingdom Bacillati; phylum Actinomycetota; class Actinomycetes; order Kitasatosporales; family Streptomycetaceae; genus Streptomyces; species Streptomyces sp. NPDC056347. Next base: position 47,638 of record NZ_JBHJQP010000018.1, read on the forward strand.
TCGACTCCGTTGACCGCGAGTTGTTGGTGAGGAGCGAGGGCTTCCTCTATTCGCTGATCACCATGTGGGCGGAGAAGGGGGAGCTGGAACAGGAGACGAAGCCTTCTGCGGTGCTGTCAGTGCTGTCGGTGCTGGACCGCTTCTCCGTCGGTGCGGGGCTTCCCTTGCGGGAGGCGTTGACGAGGGCCCGGCGATTCAGCGAGGTGGGATTCCCCCTGGCGCCGCTGTCGGCGGATCTCGGTGAGGTGCCCGCGGAGTCGGTCGCGACGGAGCGGGAGATGCGGGTGCTGCGGCGCCATCCGGCATTCGCTGGGGACGGGCGTCACCTCGGCGACGTCCGGCCGCCGTCGCAGGAGGAGTTCGAACAAGTCGTCCGGCGGTACGAGTGGCTCGGGCTGGCCACGGACGCGGTCATGGCGCAGACCGGGGGCGACACCGGGGAAGGTGTGGGGCACACCGAGGTGGAAGCCGCCTTCGGGCGCGCCTATTGGTCGGGGGAACACGGTCCGTCCGCCCGATTCTGGGCCATGGCCTCCGCCGTGACGTCGATGACGGTGGGAGAGGTACATGAGCGCTTCGCCCCGTGGTTCGCGTGGATGAACCGAACCCTTCCCGACCTGGACGGGCTGAAGGACCGGACCTTCACCAAACTGGAGGCCGCGTTGGTGGCGGACCCGGCCGTGCCTCACGAGAACTACCAGCCGTACACGGTCCGTCCGCAGGTGTCGCCGTACCTCGCGCCGCTCGCGGAGATAGCCGTCACGGCACGCGCGTGCCAGGCCGACACCGCTGACATGATCAAGGCGCTGACGAGCCTGGCGGAGTCCGGACTCGTGGACGCCCGGGCTCCGGAACTCGCTGGTCATTGGCTCGGGATTCCACAGGACGACATGGAGTTCCTCATGCCCTGGTCGTGGGCCCTTGCCCGGATGGAAGCGGTGGCGGGCCCGACCCGGCTGGACTCCGCCTATGCCCTGCTGGCCGCCTCCGCACGCGGCCTTCCGCTCGGTGTGGTGTACGCGAAGCTCGCCGAGCTCGCCCCGCTGTTGGGCGCCGAGGACGCGATGGGACCCCTGCCCGGGCACTTGTCCGGCCAACGTGTCGGCGCGGCCGATGCGGAGGCCAGCTGCGAGTGGACACCGGAGGGGGTCCGCTGGCTGACGGAGATCCGGGCGGGCAGGCTGGCCCAGCACGCGCTGAGCACGGAAGGCACCCTCGGCGACAGCGTCGAGAGGCTGAGCCGGTTCGCCCCGCTCGGCGGCCCGTGGCAGCCCCACGACGAAGCGGCCGACGCGGAGTGGGCGCGGTGGCGCCCCACCCAGCACGACATCGCGATGTTCGAGGACGACCTCGCCGGTGACCGGCCCGTCGGGCCGGTCGACCTCCTGCGGGTCGCCGCCCGCTTCGGCTGGCCGATGGACCGGGCCTGGGACCGCCTTGCGCTCTACCGTCCCTTCGGGGTCCAACTGCTCGTCGAGCGGCCGGAGTTCTCCGACATTCCCCTGTGGCAGGATCTGATCCTGCTCACCGAGGAGTACACCGGCCGCGCCCCGGCGCTCGGCGGCCGGGTGTCCGGCGAGCGGATCGCCGTCAGCGCGCGGGAGCTCGAATGGACCACGGCCCAGGTCGTGGAGCGACTGCGCCTGTACGCCGGAGTGTTCGGCCTGGACGTGCCGGAGACGTACCCCGACGTCCCGGCACCGACCCCGCCCGCGGTGCCGTACCGCGACGCCCACCAGGAGAGGAAGCCCGATGCCGCCCGCTCATGACCTGACACCTTTCCGCGAGCAACAGCTCACGCCCGCCGGGAACCCCGTCGTCGCGCGTTCCGCCGACGGCCGCTGGTACACGGTCACGGGCCCGTGCCCGAACTGCCATGCGGACGGTGTGTTCCGGGTGGCGTACGGCGTACTCGGCCCGTACAAGGGCCGAGGGCGCCTCGGACGCGGAAGGACCCCGGAACCGCACGCGGGGAACATCCTGGTCTACTGCCAGTGCGGGTACCCGCACCCCGACCGGCCCTCCGAGTCCCCCGACACGGGCTGCGGCGCCTTCTGGGACGTGCCGGTGCCATGACGGACCTGACCAGGAAGCGGTTCGCCCAGCTCGGCCAGCAGCTCCAGCTCGAGCAGCTCACCGCCGTACGGAAGCAGGCCGAGGGCTGGCGGAACGGCCTCACGGCGCTGACCGGGCTGGTCGGCGTCGTCTTCGTCCTCAAAGGACGCGAAAGCGTCGCGGGGATGCCCGCCGTATGGCGCTGGACCACGGCGGCGCTCCTCGTCCTGGCGTTCGCCCTGCTGCTGGCCGGGGCGCTCGCCGCGGTGCGTGCCGCGCACGGCCGGCTCGGGCAGGGCATGTGGCTGAGCGGAGACCGGCTGCTGTCCGCGGTGATGGACGAGGTCGAGCACACCCAGGACGTACTGACCGCGGCGCGGCGCTGTTCGGTCCTCGGGCTGTCGGCGGTCGTGGCGGCCATCGCGGTCTCCTGGGTCGTGCCGGTCGAAGCGGCCAAGGAAGAGACGCCGGCCGGGCCGAAGGTCCTGGTCTCCACGCCTGCCGGTGTCACGTGCGGGGAGCTGGTGCTGAGCAACGGCGACGCGGTGACTCTCAGAATGAGCGGCAAGAAGGCGCTGCGGCGCATACCGGCAGGTGACGTCCGGTCGCTCACACCGGCACCACGGTGCTGAGTGTGGTGTCGGTGCGCGCCGGGTCGCCGTGCGGGGTGAGACCATCCCGGGGTGACGGATACCCGGACGCATCACGAACCGCATGAGAACGGACTCGGCGCACGGCTGAACTGGCTGCGCGCCGCGGTCCTCGGCGCCAACGACGGTGTGGTCTCCACCGCGGGCCTGGTCGTCGGCGTGGCCGGGGCCACCGGCGACCGCGGCGCCCTCCTCACGGCGGGCCTGGCCGGACTCCTGGCCGGTTCCATGTCGATGGCCGCGGGCGAGTACGTCTCGGTCTCCACCCAGCGGGACTCCGAGCAGGCCGCCCTCGCGACCGAGAAACGCGAGCTGGCGGAGGCCCCGGAGGCGGAGCTCGACGAGCTGACCGGCCTCCTCGAGGGCAAGGGGCTGAGCCGCGAGGTCGCCCGCGAGGCCGCCGTCCAGCTCACCGAACGCGACGCGCTGCGCGCCCACGCGGCGGTCGAGCTGGGCATCGACCCGGACGAGCTGACCAACCCCTGGCACGCCGCGGGCGCCAGCTTCCTCGCCTTCACGGTCGGCGCCCTGCTGCCCCTGCTCGCCATCGTGCTCCCGCCGTCCACGCTGCGGCTCCCGGTCACCGTCGTCTCGGTGCTGGCGGCCCTGGCGTTCACCGGCTGGTGGAGCGCCCGCCTCGGGGAGGCCCGGATCGGCCCGGCGGTGCTGCGGAACATGGCGGGAGGCGCGGTGGCGATGGCGGTTACTTACGGGGCGGGGGAGTTGTTGGGGGCGGTGGGGGTGTGAGGGGCGGGGCTCAGCGGAGCCGTACGAGCCGTTCGGGCGGGAAGCGTTCGGTGCCAGTGACCGCGGTTTCGCTGCTGAAAGAGACGGTGAGGCCGTCGAGGTCGGCCAGGGGAGCCAAGTCGACCGGTTCGTCGCCCTGTCTGCCGTACAGGTTCATGGCCGTCAACGAGGGCAGTTCCCGGAGGGGGGCCAGGTTTTCGACGACCGGGCAGCGGAGGAGAGTAAGCGTCCGTAGTCCGGTGAGGCCGACGAGAACGCTCGGATCGAGGTCTGCCACTCCGTCGAGTCTGAGCTGGGTGAGGTGCTGGAAGAACGGATTCCGGCTCAACTGCTCGACCTGTCGCATGTCCTGAAGGCCGAGCTCTTCCAGCTCGGTGAACTGCTCGATGCCTTCCAGGCTCATGTATCCGACCTGGTGGCCGAGTGACATCCGCTTGATGTGCGGGCCCAGCGGCAGCTCGGCGAGGCTGCTGCCGGGGAAACGGTGGTGCAGGTGGAGTTCCTCGATACCAGTGAGCGGCTCCAGATGTTCCTTGGGCAGGTCGGGATGCAACTCGACCAGGGAGAGCCAGGTCAGCGGAAGGCCTGACAGCGGACTCAGGTCGCGGACCCCGGGGCACCGGCTGAGCCCCACGTGTGCGAGCGACGGCATCGAGGCCAGTGGGGAGATGTCGGTCAGCGTGGCGTTGGAGAAGACGAAGAGATCCTCCAACGCGCGGTGCGGGACCAGCGGGGACAGATCCGGACGGTCGCCCCGCAGATGGACGGACCGGGCTTCGGGCACATGTGGCAGAGCCGCCAGCTGACCGTCGTTCTTCACGTACAGGTAGGTCTCGTCCCAGGCCCGCGCCGTGAGCACCTCCCGGGCGTAGTCGTCGGGGTCGAACGAAATCCATGCGTGGGACACCTCATCGGCCACCCAGACCCGCTCGTCCTCCCGGTACCCCTTGATCACCTCGAACGCCGCCTCGCCGCCCACCAGCGCCGCCGTCCGCACCACGTACCCCGCCGCGTACTCGCCCTCCACCTCCTCCGGTCCCGGCAGCAGCCCCAGGACCAGTTCGCCCACCTCGGCCAGCGCCTCCGCCTCCTCCTGCGTACGCGGTGGCAGCAGCTCCGCCGTCCGCTCCTGGACCTCCGCGCGCACCGCCGGGTCCAGTTCCGGGGCGTGGTCCAGGGCGGCCGCCGCCAGGAGCACGAGACGGCTGCGGTGCTTCTTCGTCCGGGCGGCGCGCTTCAGTAACTGCCGCAGCAGCTTCGCCCGTTCGTCGGCGCGGGCGTGGCCCACCGCCATCTGGACCACGTCGTGCCACTGGTCGTCGTGCCCGTGCTGCACCAGCACCCCGAAGTCGCGGGCCTCCACCGCCGCCTTGGCGCCCAGGTAGTCCTGGAACGTGCGGTGCACGAACCCCACCGCGCCCGGCGCCGGTTCGCGCAGCAGGCCGCTCCGGATGAGCAGATGGGCGAAGACCTCCTCGGCGTCGCCCCGCACCTGGGTCATGGCCGTCAGCCACTCGGCCACCATCTCCTGGGCCTCGGCGCGGTCGGCCTCGGCCTGGCCGTTGCGGATCAGCCAGTACGCGAGGCGTTGCAGCAGCGCCGTCTGCTCCTCGCGGGTCAGGTCGACGCCCTCGACCCCGGCGATGTCCCGCTCGGTGTCCCGGCGGACCAGCAGCATGTCCAGGGCGGCGTCGTACAACTCCTTCCGGGCACGCGGGAGTTGCATCCGCCGGTCCCGGTTCAGCGCGCACAGCAGGGCGCACATCAGCGGGTTCGTCGCGAGCCGTGCCAGGTCGCGGCGCGTGCCCACCGCGCGCCGCAGCGAGGCCTCGTACACATCGAGCTGCTCGCGCTCCTCCGGGGAGGTGCACTCCGTGCGGGCCGCCGCGTGCCAGTGCTCGACGAACAGACGGATGTCCTCCCGGCTCATCGGCAGCAGCGCATGCGGCTCGAAACCGAGCCCCGTACCGGACAGCCAGCCCTCCGGCACCGCCGAAGGCCGCGTCGTCACCACGTACCGGGCCTCCGGGTACGCCGTGATCAGGTCCTTCAGCCACTTCTCGGTACGCCGCCGCTGCCGCATCGGCACCTCGTCCACCCCGTCGACCAGGACCAGCGCCCGGCCCTCGGCCAGCAGCCGGTCCGCCCACCCGGCGGGGGCCGCGCCGTGCAGCGGGACCCCGGTCGCGCGCAGGAACTCGTCCGGCACGGGCAGCGGGTCGTCCGAGGTGAAGGCGCGCAGCCGCAGGACGAAGGGCACGCAGCGGTTCCACTCCGCCAGGGCCGGGCCGAACGTACGGCGGGCGGCGTTCACCGCGAGCCACTGCACCAGGGTGCTCTTGCCCGAACCGGCCGGACCCCGCAGCAGCAGCCGGTCCGTCCCGGCGAGGGCCTGCTCCACGGAGACCGTCACCGCGACCGGGTGGTCCAGCCCGTCGTGATGCCGGACGGCACCCCCGCTCACCGTCAGGCTGATGTAGGCCGTCTCCAGCGGCCATTCGGCGGCCGTCCGCCCGAGCGTCAGCCCGAACAGGCCCATCCGGCCGTACGACGAGGCCATGAACTGCGCGTACCGCCGCTCGAAGTCCAGCGCGGCCGCGTCCGGGCGCGGGCCGACCCGGTCCCGTACGTCCGCCACCAGCTCCTGCGTCCGTGCCGCCGCGCGGGTCTGCTCCACCGCCGCACGGGCCAGGAAGGACGGCTCGGCGGTCAGCTGCTCCACCACATGCGCGCAGCACCGGACGAGCAGCTCCCCGTACAGCCCGGCCGCCCGCTCCGAAAGGCCCTCGGCGGGCGGCCCCAGCTCGGCGGCCAGTCGCTCCGGATCGAGGTCCACGGCGAACAGCCGCTCCGCCGTCGTCCCGCCCGCCGCCGCGAAGGCGTCCCGTACCGCGTCCACCGCCGCCAGCCGCTCGTGTTCCGGCAGATCGGCGTACGACGAGGCCAGCCGGTCGCCGAGGACCCGGGCGAGCCGGTCCGGCTTCGCCGGGCGGGGGAGCGGGCGCACCAGGTCGGGGACGAGCCCCGCGCCGGGCTTCTTCGTGAGCAGCGACCTGGTCACCGCGGAGGCGACCGTCGTCGCCAGCCGTAGCAGCGCAACTTCCGGACCGGACACGCGTGTTCCTTCCCCCACCGGACACCTCGACGCAGGGATCGTATGACGCCCGCGGAGCCCTACTTGGCAGAAGTATCCAAAGACTGCTGACAACGCGTCTCGCATACTTGTTGGTAACAACATCTAGTCCCGGGCCGACCTGCGGCTCTACGGTGCAGGCATGCCGCCGAACCTGCCCGATGTCGTGCTCTGGTCCATACCGGCCTTCGTCCTGCTCACCGTCCTGGAAATGGCCCTGCACCGCTTCCATCCGGACGAGGACACCGCCGGCTACGAGACGAAGGACACCGTCACCAGCATCAGCATGGGACTGGGCAGCCTGGTCTTCGACCTGCTGTGGAAAGTCCCCATCGTCGCGATCTACACCGCGGTCTATGAACTGACCCCGCTCCGCGTCCCCGTGCTGTGGTGGACGATCCTGCTGATGCTGCTCGCGCAGGACTTCTTCTACTACTGGTCGCACCGCGGGCACCACGTGATCCGTGTCCTCTGGGCCTGCCACGTGGTCCACCACTCCAGCCGGAAGTTCAACCTCTCCACCGCGCTGCGCCAGCCCTGGACCTCGCTGACCGTCTGGCCGTTCTACCTGCCGATGATCGCGTGCGGGGTCCATCCGGCGGCGCTCGCCTTCTGCTCCTCGGCCAATCTCGTCTACCAGTTCTGGGTGCACACCGAGCGCGTCGACAAGCTGCCCCGGCCCTTCGAGTACGTACTGAACACGCCGTCCCACCACCGGGTGCACCACGCCTCGCAGGGCGGCTACCTGGACCGGAACTTCGGCGGCATCCTGATCGTCTGGGACCGGCTCTTCGGCTCGTTCACCGCCGAGACCGAGCGGCCCGTGTTCGGCCTCACCAAGAACATCGACACCTTCAACCCGCTGCGGGTCGCCACCCACGAGTACGCCGCGATCGCCCGTGACGTGCGGGCGGCGGGCAGCTGGGGCGAGCGGGCCGGGCGGATCTTCCGCGGGCCCGGCTGGCAGCCCGCCGCGGCCGCCTCCCGTACCGCCGCCACCTCCGAGGAGACCGCCTGATGAGCACCGAGACCACTCCGGACCGGCGGGAGCGTCTCGTACGCCCGCTGCTCGTCGCCTTCCTGGTGGCCTCGGCCGTCGACCTCCTCGGGCTGCTCGCCGACGTCCCGGCCGCGCACCAGGCGGCCAAGCCGCTGCTGATGCCGCTGCTGGCCGGGTACGCCGCCGCCCGGCGCGGGCCCCGGCTGCTCGTCGCGGCGCTCCTGTTCGGCTGGGGCGGTGACACCTTCCTGCTGCTCGACTCCGACCTCGCCTTCCTCGTGGGGATGGGCTCCTTCGGCGTGGGCCACGTCTGCTACCTGTGGCTCTTCGGGAAGGTCCGTTCCTCGGTGCCGGTCGGGATCGGGTACGCCGTCGCCCTGGCCACCGTCGTCGTGCTGCTGTGGAGCGGGCTGCCGGAGGGGCTGCGCGTCCCGATGACCGGCTACAGCCTGCTGCTCGCGGCGATGGCCTACCGGGCGAGCACGCTCGGCAGGTACGCGGCCGTCGGCGGGGCGCTCTTCCTGCTCTCCGACACGCTGATCGCCACCGGCATCGCCGACTGGCCGCAGCTGCCCGCCCCCGACTTCTGGGTCATGGCCACCTACATCGCCGCGCAGTTCCTGCTGACCATGGGCGCGCTGGGCGCATCGGGGGCGAACGGGCGCACGGTGCCCGGACCGGTGGCGCCCGTCAGTCCGTGAGCCAGCCGGCGGTGTCGGCCCCGAGCGGGCCGGGCGGACGCGACCAGCCGGCGGGCCCGCCCTCGAAGGAGACCGGTGGCACCGCGTGCCGCAACAGACCCAGCGGGCCGCCGGTCTCCGTCAGCCACCGCTCCGGCTCGTACCCGGGACCGGTCCCCGCGCCCTCCGGGGCTCCCGGGGCGGGCAGTTCACCGAGCAGCCAGGCCGCCGTACGGGCCAGCGAGAACGTCACCAGCCGGGAGCCGCCCGTATCGTGCTGATCGGTCAGCGCCCGCAGCACGGCGGCGGCCAGCAGATAGCCGGTGCCGTGATCGAGCGCCTGGGCGGGCAGCACACCGGGCTTCGCACCGGCCCCGGCTTCCGCCCCGCCTTCCGCCCCGGCCTCCATCGCGGCGATGCCGGTCGCCACCTGGACCAGGCTGTCGAAGCCGCGCCGCCCGGCCCACGGGCCGGGCCCCCAGGCGGAGAGCCGCGCGACCACCAGCCCCGGCCTGCGCCGCGCCAGCGATTCGGGGTCCAGCCCGAACCGGTCGAGCGCGCCGGGACGGTAGCCGGACACGACCACGTCCGCCCCGGCCAGCAGCCGGTCGAAGGCCGCGGCCCCCGCGGGGTCGGCCAGGTCCAGCTCCACCGACCGCTTCCCGAATCCGGTGTCGGCGTGTGCGTCCGGGCTCTCCGGGAGCCGCGGCGAGTCGATCCGCAGCACGTCCGCGCCGAGCAGCGCGAGCGTACGGGTGGCGACCGGACCCGCGATCACCCGGCTGAGGTCGAGGACCCGCACCCCGGCGGCGGGCAGCAGCGGGTCACCGGAAAGTGCCGCGGACCGGCGCACCGGCGCGTCGTCGAGACGTTCCCGGCCCGCCAGCGGGGCGCCCGCGACCGCCGCGCCCTGCGGGTGGGCCGCCCACCGGCCAGGCGTACGGGCCGCCACGGCGAGACCGCCCGCCGCGTACACCGTCCGCTCGATCTCCTCGCCCCGGCGCCCCGCGAACGACGCGGCGACGGCCTCCACCGCGCGCTCGTCCGGGGTGTCCGGCGCCAGATCCAGCGTGCCGAGCAACCGGGCCCGGTGGTGCGGGTAGTTGGCGTGGGTGCGCACCCAGCCGTCGGCGCAGCGCCAGAAGCGGGACAGCGGGGCGAAGACGGACGGTGCGCGGCCGTCGATCCTGAGGTGGCGTTCGCTGACGAACGCCGTGGCCACCGCGGACTCGTCGATCCGGACCGGCGGCACCGGACGCCCGGTGCGGCGCGCGGCCAGCTCGGCGGCGGCCAGCGAACAGACGGCGACGGCGGACCGGGCCAGTTCCCGCACCGGCAGCCGGGAGGACAGCAGCCCCTCGGGGCCGTCCGTCACGACCCGGCCGAGCAGCGCGGGATCACCGCCGAGTGCCGCCCACGCCTGTTCCGTCCCGGACTTCCGTGTACTGGTCATCCGCTCACTATGGCACTGGGTGCCACCCCGTGGAAGGGTTCCGCGGGGGCGGCCGGAAACGGCGGCGGGAGGGACCGGGCGTGTGCTCCGGTCCCTCCCACCGCGTCAGGCCATGTCCGTTACCAGCGGACCGCGTTCAGCGCGTTCACCACGCCGGCGCCGTAGAAGCCGTTCTTGTTCTTGCCGCCCTCGCAGACGGCGTCGATCGTGCCGTCACCGTCGATGTCGTACGGGGCGCCGCACTCGGTGGCGTCCGCCTCCGCGAGCAGCAGCGCCTTCACCGCGGCGGGCGAGGCGTGCGGGTGCGTCGACTTGATGAGGGCCGCGACCCCCGAGACGTGCGGCGCGGCCATCGACGTACCGGCCTTGTAGCCGTACTGGCCGTTCGGCAGCGTGGAGAGGATCAGACCGCTCGTGGCGGGCGGGGCGGGCGTCTGGTAGACCGTCGAGTCACCGCCCGGGGCGGACACGTCGATGACGCCGTTGCCGTAGTTCGAGTACGAGGCCTTCAGGCCCTTGGCGCCGGTCGCGGAGACCGTCACGACGCCCGGCAGCTGCGCGGGGATGTCCAGGCACTGGGACGGGTCGATGGTCCGGGAGCCGGGCGTGGAGTCGTTCGGGCTGGTGGTGTCCTCGATCGCGTCGGAGGCCAGATCGAAGGCGCTGTTGCCGGCCGAGGCGATGTTGACCGTGCCCTTGCGCTCCGCGTACCGGGTGGCCCGCTCGACGGCCTCGACCAGTGCGCCCTGGTCGGCGTCGTTCTTGCAGTTGAACATCCACGGGTCGGTGTAATAGCTGTTGTTCGTGACGTCGATGTCGTGCTCGGCGGCCCACATGAAGCCGCAGACGATCGACTCGGTGTAGAAGAACCCGTCCGGGTTCGCCACCTTGATGGCGGCGATCCTGACGCCCGGGGCGACGCCCGTCACGCCGATGCCGTTCTTCGCCGCCCCGATGGTCCCCGCGACGTGCGTCCCGTGGTTGCTCTCGCCGGCCTTCGGCCGCCAGACGCCTTCCGAGGTGTCCGGTGCACCGGAGGCGCAGCTCGCCGACGCCGCACGGTTGAAGTTCGGCGCCAGGTCCGGATGGGTGTCGTCGACGCCCGTGTCGATGACCGCGACCGTGACCTTGTCGCTGCCCAGCGTCTTCTTGTGCGCCTGGTCCGCCTTGATCGCGGGCAGGTCCCACTGCAGGGGCTCCATCGGGTCCTGACCCGCCGTCGCCCCGGCCGCCGCGGCCTTCGCCTGCGCGGCGGTCAGCGGCTGCTCGGCCCCGGTGTCCGTGGTGGCCTGCGGAACGATCGGGTTGGTACGGGTGGCCCCGGCCGAATCGACGCCCTTGACCCGGCGGACCGTCTTCGCGAAGTCCGGGTTCTTCGAGTGGGCGACGATGACGCCGATCTTGTCGTAGGAGGCCACGACCGTGCCACCGGCCTCGGATATCGCCTTCGTCACCTGCTTGACGGTGCCCGGGCCGCTCCGCGTGTTGACCACGTAGGAGAGCTTCGGACCGTCCGTCGACACCGCCGCCGCGGACGGCGCGTCCACCGGAGCGGCGGAGGCGGCGTTCGCCGGCAGGAAGCCGAGCGAGGCCGTGAGGGCCAATCCGACGGGCAGCGTGAGTGCGCGCGTCCGTCTGGAACCCAGATGAGCCATGGGGTCTCCACATCATCCGTACCGGGCGACCGGACGCGGGCGCACCCGGTCGCGTACATGACCAGTGAAGTTATCGCTGATCATGCCCGCTCATCAATGAGTCTGCGGGACCGGATTCGTCCGGACGGGTGCCGGACACCGTGCGGGAGAAGTGTCCGGTCCGGTGAACCGCTCCGCCACTCCCTCCGTGCCGTTCGTCGGGGAAGGCGCGCCGGCACCCCGATCCGCCGCCGGACCCTCCCGTGAGATCCGCCGTCACCCGACACCACCCGCACCCGCGTCGCGAGGAGATTTCCGTGGCTACCGATGCACCGCCGCCCGAGACCAGTACGGAGGCCGGACCCGTCCGGCCCACGACCGAGGCGTTCGTCGCGACGCAGGAGAGCGAGGAGTTCGGCGAACTGCGCCGCTCGCACCGCTCGTTCGCCTTCCCGCTGACCATCGCGTTCGTCCTCTGGTACCTGCTCTACGTACTGCTGTCCAACTACGCGGGCGGCTTCATGGGCACCAAGGTGTACGGCAACGTCAACGTCGCCTTCGTGTTCGGCCTCGCCCAGTTCGTCACCACCTTCCTCATCGCCTGGCTCTACTCGCGGCACGCCGCGGCGAAGCTCGACCCCAAGGCCGAGGCGATCAAGTCCCGTATGGAGGCCGACGCATGAGCGCCGCGTACCCCTCGCACCCCGCCCTCCAGCTCGCCGCCTCCTCGACCACCGAGCACCGGCCGCTGATCATCACCCTCTTCGCGCTCTTCGTGGCCGCGACCCTGGCCATCACCGTCTGGGCCGGACGCCAGACCCGCAGCGCCGCCGACTTCTACGCGGGCGGCCGCCAGTTCACCGCCTTCCAGAACGGACTCGCGGTCTCCGGCGACTACATGTCCGCCGCCTCGTTCCTCGGCATCGCCGGGGCCATCGCCCTCTTCGGCTACGACGGCTTCCTCTACTCCATCGGCTTCCTCGTCGCCTGGCTGGTGGCCCTGCTCCTGGTCGCCGAACCACTGCGCAACTCGGGCCGCTACACGATGGGCGACGTCCTCGCCTACCGGATGCGCCAGCGCCCGGTCCGTACCGCCGCAGGCGTCTCCACCATCGTCGTCTCGATCTTCTACCTGCTGGCCCAGATGGCGGGCGCGGGCGTCCTGGTCGCCCTCCTCCTCGGCATCACCAGCGACGCCGGCAAGATCCTCATCGTCTCCCTGGTCGGCGTACTGATGATCGTGTACGTCACCATCGGCGGCATGAAGGGCACCACCTGGGTGCAGATGGTCAAGGCCGTCCTGCTGATCGCGGGCGCCCTGCTGATGACCTTCCTGGTGCTGCTGAAGTTCGACTTCAACATCTCCGACCTGCTCGGCACGGCCGCCGCGAAGAGCGGCCACGGAGCGGCGTTCCTGGAGCCCGGACTCAAGTACGGCGCCACCGGCACCTCCAAGCTGGACTTCCTCTCCCTGGGCATCGCGCTCGTCCTCGGCACCGCGGGCCTGCCGCACATCCTGATCCGCTTCTACACGGTGCCGACCGCCAAGGCCGCCCGTAAGTCGGTCAACTGGGCCATCGGCATCATCGGCGCCTTCTACCTGATGACGATCGCGCTGGGCTTCGGCGCCGCGGCCCTGATCGGCCCCGACGAGATCAAGGCCAAGAACCCGGCCGGGAACGCCGCCGCCCCGCAGCTCGCCGAATACCTCGGCGGGGTCGGCTCCACGGGTGGCGCCGTCCTGCTCGCCGTGATCTCCGCCGTCGCCTTCGCCACCATCCTCGCCGTCGTCGCGGGCCTCACCCTCGCCTCCTCGTCCTCCTTCGCGCACGACATCTACGCCAACGTCATCCGCAAGGGGAAGGCCACCGAGAAGGAGGAGATGCGCGCCGCCCGCTGGGCCACCGTCCTCATCGGCGCCGTCGCGATCCTCCTCGGCGCCTTCGCCCGCGACATGAACGTCGCCGGCCTGGTCGCCCTCGCCTTCGCCGTCGCCGCCTCCGCCAACCTGCCGACCATCCTCTACAGCCTCTTCTGGAAGCGGTTCACCACCCGGGGCGCCCTCTGGTCGATCTACGGCGGCCTGGCGAGCTCGGTGATCCTGGTGCTGTTCTCACCGGTCGTCTCCGGCAACCCGAAGACCTCGATGTTCAAGGGCGTCGACTTCGCCTGGTTCCCGCTGGAGAACCCCGGCCTGATCTCCATCCCGCTGGGCTTCCTGCTCGGCTGGCTCGGCTCCCTCCTCTCCAAGGAGGAGCCCGACCGGGGCAAGTACGCCGAACTGGAGGTCAAGTCCCTCACCGGCATCGGAGCCCACTGACCCCGGCGGCGGCCCGCGGGAACCCCGCGCCGCGGCCGTGTCGTAGGACCCTACGACACGGCCGCGCCCCGCTCGTGCCAAACGGACCCTGCCCACCGGACCGCTCTCGCGTAGGCTCGAAGGAGTGGGCCGGAGGAGCCGGCCGCAGCGGCGGGGCCGTTACCGGCACCCGCGACAGCAAACGGGGGAGGGGGACCACGTGCTCATCGACACGTACGACCGGGTGGCCACCGACCTGCGCGTCTCGCTGACCGACCGGTGCAACCTGCGCTGCACCTACTGCATGCCGGAGGAAGGGCTGCAGTGGCTGGCCAAGCCCGACCTGCTCAGCGACGACGAGATCGTCCGGCTGGTCCGTATCGCCGTCACCCGCCTCGGCATCACCGAAGTCCGCTTCACCGGCGGCGAGCCCCTGCTGCGCCCCGGGCTCGTCGGCGTCGTCGAACGGTGCGCCGACCTCGCCCCCCGCCCCAGGCTGTCGCTCACCACCAACGGCATCGGCCTGAAGCGCACGGCCACCGCCCTCCGGGCCGCGGGCCTGGACCGGATCAACGTCTCGCTGGACACCCTGCGCCCCGACGTCTTCAGGACCCTCACCCGCCGCGACCGCCACCACGACGTGCTGGCCGGGCTCGAAGCCGCCCGCGACGCCGGACTCACCCCCGTCAAGGTCAACACCGTCCTGATGCCCGGCCTCAACGACGACGAGGCCCCCGACCTGCTCGCCTGGGCCGTGGAGCAGGGCTACGAGCTCCGCTTCATCGAGCAGATGCCGCTCGACGCCCAGCACGGCTGGAAGCGCGACGGCATGATCACGGCGGGCGACATCCTCGCCTCGCTGCGCACCCGCTTCACCCTCACCGAGGAGGACGCCGGAGCACGCGGCTCCGCCCCGGCCGAACGCTGGATCGTCGACGGCGGCCCCCACCGGGTCGGCGTCATCGCCTCCGTCACCCGCCCCTTCTGCCGGGCCTGCGACCGGACCCGGCTCACCGCCGACGGCCAGGTGCGCACCTGCCTCTTCGCCCGCGAGGAGACCGACCTGCGAGGCGCCCTGCGCTCCGGCGCGCCGGACGAGGAGATCGCCCGGATCTGGACGCTCGCGATGTGGGGCAAGAAGGCCGGATCGGGCCTGGACGACCCCTCCTTCCTCCAGCCCGACCGGCCGATGTCGGCGATCGGCGGCTGAGGGACGGCCCTCAGGGCGTATCGCTCCGGGACTCCCACTCCGCCAACGCCACGACCTCCTTGAGGAAGCCCCGGACACCGAGGAACGACGAGAGGTGCTCCCGGTGCTCCTCGCAGGCCAGCCAGGTCTTGCGGCGGTCGGGAGTGTGCAGCTTCGGGTTGTTCCAGGCGAGGACCCAGACCGCGTCGGTCCGGCAGCCCTTGGCGGAACACATGGGTGCGGCGGCGGTCTCGGCCGCGTTCTCAGGGGAGTTCACGGACTCAACCCTAATATCGGACCCCGGACAGCCAGGAAAAAGGCGACGCCGGGCAGCCACGGGGGGAGCTGCCCGGCGTCAGTCCGTCGCTCCGACGGGGGATGCGGAGCGCGCTTCGAAGTATGTCACGCAGACCGGGGTGCGGTGCACCGTAACTTCATGATTGATCTGAGCTTTTCTTGAGCATCAGTTGGCATCCGCGCACCAGTGGTGATCAGACCGACGGCCCGTCGCCACGCACCCCGTCACCCTCCGCGCCGGACTCCGGGCCTCCGGACGCCGGCGTCGCGTCGAGCGCCGGACGCATCGGCGCCGGGATGAAGGTGGAGGGCAGCGAACGAGGAGTCTCCCGGCCCGCGTTGGCGATGACGACCGCCACGTAGGGCAGCAGCATCCCGAGTGCGAGCGCCACGATCGCGACGTACCGCTCGACGTTCCACAGGGTCGCGGCCAGGACCACCGACAGTGTCCGCACGGACATCGAGATCACATAGCGCCGCTGTCTGCCGCGGACGTCCTCCGCCAGACCCTGCCGGGCCCCGGTGATCCGGAAGACCTCGCCGCCGCTCCGCTTCCGCTCCATGTCTCCCTCACCCTTCCCCCGGCTTCCCCCGACCGGGCGGGGCACACCGCGCTCCGGCGCCGGGCGCTCCCGGACCGCAACCACGGTACGCCCGGCTCCCGGCTGCCACGAGACCGGGGCGGTCACGTTCGTACATTTCGGTACCCGGGTCCCACGCGCGGACGCTTCCGGCATGCGGTACGCCGTCCCCGGCCCGAGACTGGTCCCTACCGGCGCGGCCCCGCGCCGTACGAGGAGGCGGACATGGGCTGGCTGTGGGCAATCATCGTGGGCCTCGTGCTCGGTCTGATCGCCAAGGCGATCCTGCCCGGCAAGCAGAACATCCCGCTCTGGCTGACGGCCGTCTTCGGCATCATCGGCAGTGTGCTCGGCAACACCGTCGCCACCTGGATCGGTGTCAACGACACCAAGGGCATCGACTGGACCCGCCATCTCCTCCAGGTCATCGGAGCGGTGGTCGTCGTCGCCGTCGGCGACGCGGTGTGGGCCTCGCTCCGCGGCAACCGGCGCAGAGCCTGACCCCCCCGTACCCCCCGCACCCACCACCACGCACCGCGGCCGGACACGCGCGTCGTCCAGGTGCCCCGGCCGTCGGGCTCGACGACCACGTCCATCCGCAGGGGCACGAGCACGCCGG
>NZ_JBHJQP010000019.1:0-59443 GCF_042262625.1 Streptomyces sp. NPDC056347
GTGACCGGCCGTGGTCGTTCGTTCAGCGCCTACCAGCGGTGGGTGAGGTCCTTCTCTTGCCGTTCCAGGACCGCGATCGTGGTCTGGAGGTCGGCCCGCTCCCACGTGGTGAGCGGCCGGGCGCCGGGCTTGGTCGGGGCGTTGAGCATTTTGCGCAGCGCGGTCAGGACGTCGCGGACGCGCTGCTGGTCGGTCTTGTGGACCGGGCCGGCCACCTTCTCCCACTGCTGGTCGTGCAGGAGACGTAGTGCCCAGGAGCGCTTGTCGGCCTGCTCCTCCTGCTGCGTCTGCCTCTGGCGGCGCAGGGGTGCGGTCCGCTGGGTGTGGGCGGCGAGGTGCGCAAGACGGCGGCCGTCCGCGCACCGGGGGGTGGTGGCGGAGCAGGTCGTGCAGCTCTTGACGTGCACCTGGTGCAGCGTGCGGGCCGTCTTGTCGTCGACGAGGCCGCCGACGATCTGCACGACAGCTGGGGTAGGCATCGGCTGGGGCTTGCGGATGACGCGGTCGGCGCGGCGGCCGTTGGTCTCCGAGATGCCCTCCTCCAGGCGGCGGGACCACGTGGCGACGGTGACGTTGATCGTGACCAGGCGGTGGCTGCCGGGGCAGCGGACCGGGTCCTCGGTGCCGGCGGTCTCCGTGTGGTGCGGGACCAGCTTGGCCGTGGCCCGCTTCGTCGCGGCGACGCGGATCGGAACCCACGTGCGGCAGGACGGGCACACCAGAGAGATGCAGGCGGGATCGAGGTCGTACTCGTGCGCCGGGAGCTTGGAAACGACGATCGGGTCAAGGTGGCTGATCGTGCGGGACCGCGTCCGGCGCTTGCGCTCGCGGCTCACGGTCTCGACCTCGCGGAGGGCTGTGGACATGGGGAATCTCCTCAGGACAGGCGGAGGGGTGCTGCGTCGCGGGTGCTCTCTCGGCCCGTCAGGTCACACCGGTACGTTCCCGGGTGTCCTGACGGACTGACAGCGCATTCGCGCTGCGACGGTTCACGCAGAGGTCACGGACCCGAGAGGAGTTAGTTGCCTCAGACTCACGGGGCCACCGAAGTGGCGACTGCTGCGGTGGAGCGTGGAGGAGTGGTGACCCGTTGGATCACCACCTCGCTAACGAGGTAAAGAATCACATTGCTCGTTAGCTATGTCAAGAACCTCGCTAACGAGGTATGGTCAAGGCATGTTTCTTATCGCTACCGAGCACGACCCGCGCGCCCCAACCGGTGGGTCGCTAGCACGCAGCCCTAGGATCGCTAGCGAGGTAGGGAGGCACATGCCTAGCGAGAAGGGCCCTCAGCGGCCGAAGTACCGGGTGATCGCTGACGCTCTGAAGGCTGCGATCGAATCCGGTGAGTACGAGCCCGGCAACCGGCTCCCGGGCGAGTCCGCCCTGGCTGAGCAGTACGGAGTAGCTGCGCTCACGGCGCGACAAGCGCTCAAGGTTCTCCGGAATGAAGGACTTGTGGAGACGAAGAAGGGCGCCGGCGCTCGCGTTCTCTCGTTCCTGCCAATTCGACGCCACGGGATCGAGCGCCTTGCTCGCGCGCGTTGGGCGAGCGGCAACTCGATCTGGTCGACGGACGAGGCTGGCAATCGAGACGTGACCGTTGAGGCCCGCGTTGGCACAGTCACTGCTCCGGCGTACGTCAGTCAGGCCTTGGCCCTTGAGCCCGAGGCGCGTGTCTGTGCCCGGTCGCGCAGGTACATCGTCGACGGCCGTCCCGTGATGCTCGCTACGTCGTACCTCTCGCTGGACATGGTCGAGGGGTCTGCAATCACGCAAGTCGACACCGGCGAGGGAGGCATTTACGCCCGTCTCAAGGAGCTTGGGCACGAGCCAGCCCATTTCCGAGAGGAGATCCGCTGTCGGCTGCCCGTCACAGACGAGGCTGCGCGTCTGGGCATGCCGATCGAGCGACCTGTCATCAAGATCTGCAGGACGGCGTTCGACGCGAGCGAACGCGCAGTCGAGGTCAATGAGATGACACTCGACAGTGCGGCCTACGTTCTTGAGTACGCCTTCGACGCGTAGAACTCTCACGGCCCTTTCCCTTCCTCCGGTGTGCTCGCAATCACACCGGAGGAAGGCTTGGAAGAACATCACGGATAGCTCGTCAAGTTCGTGCAGAGATTCCTCAACGAGTAATCAACGAGTTCGTACACATGGGATTTCGGGCCCTGCACTTAGGGTCCGGAGCATGAGGCTGACGGAGGATCAAGGGGTGGGACGACGTCGCGCGGGATGGCGCCCGGACAAGCTGCGTGAGCATCGCGAGGCCCATGGTCTGACGCTTGAGGAAGCTGGCGAGCGACTGCGGCTCGTGGCAGAGCAGGCCGGGCTGGAGGTGCCTGCGGCAAATCCGCAGACGCTGAGCATGCACGAGACGGGGGAGAGCTACCCCGGGCCGCCGTACCGTCGGGTGTACTGCCTGCTGTATCGCGCGACGGAGCCGTCGCTGGGGTTCCGGCCGGCTCTGCCGGGGGAGGAAGTCGCCCAGTTCGAGGTGACTCCGCTGCCGGAGCAGCGCAACGGATCCCACGTGATCGCAGTGGAGCGAGCGTTGACCCGGATCGCGGATGGCGGCGGGTTCGACAGCTACGGTTGGCAGCAGCGTGTCATGGAGGCGTGGAAGCGGCGCCGCACGGGCGGTGACCCGCACAAGCCGTGCGTCGTCCTCGTCGGCGGTTTCGCGGGTAGCGGTAAAACCGAGTTTGCGCGGTTCCTGACACAGCTGACGGGCTGGCCGCTGGTCGATAAGGACCCGCTGACCAGGCCGCTCGTGGAGCCGCTGCTGATCTCGCTGGGGTCTGAGCCACACGATCGACACACGGATCTCTACCGTGAGCGGGTGCGTCCGGCCGAGTACGCAGCCCTGATGCAGGCCGTGTACTCAAACGTTCACTGTGGCATCTCCACCGTGGTCACCGCCCCGTTCATCGCGGAACTGGGCGATGAGCAGTGGATGCAGAGGCTGATCAACAAGTGCTCGGCCCGGGGTGTCGACGTCGCGCCCATCTGGGTGCGCTGCGATGTCGAGTCCATGTATGAGTACATCTCCCACCGGGGAGCCGCGCGCGATGCGTGGAAGCTGGAACGCTGGGATGAGTACCTGACGACGATCGACGTGGACCTACGCCCGGCCGTGCCGCACCTCGTGGTCGACAACCGCTTGGGTACGGCGATTTCGCTTGCGGACCAGGCCCGGCAGGCCATCGGGGCAATGCCGCTATGACGCAGCAGGGTGTGATCCTCTATGGCCCGCCGGCGTCGGGGAAAGATACGGTCACCGCAGCACTCACCGAACTCGCCAAGGAGTACCGCCAGTTCACCCGGCTCAAAGTGGGCTCGGGGAAGTCGGTCGGCTACCGGATGGGGACGGCGGAGCATCTGAGTGCGTTGGAGGCAGCGGGGAACGTCGTCTACGCGAACGTGCGGTACGGCAACACCTACGTCATCGACACTCCCGGCCTGAACACGGCCTTCGGCGCCGGGGTGCCTGTGGTGCACCTTGGGCAGGTCGACGGCATCCGAGCACTGGTCGACGGGTACCCGGCCGACTGGTCGGTGGTGCTGCTGTGGTGTTCGCGCGAGGTGACCGAAGAGCGGTCTGCGGGGCGCGGCGACAGCGACACCGCGGCGCGCCTAGCGGCGTGGGATGCGACCCGCGAGGACCTGGACAAGCACCCGGGTATGACCTGGGACCTGACCGTCGACACCTCGAAGGTGGCCCCGCGGGACACGGCGCGGCTCGTCGATCAGCTGCTGGCGCGGCGGGCGGGGGCGACGACGGCATGAGTGCGGGTTACGGCTGGGCGAGTCGGTCCAGGGCGTCGGTGAGCGTGAGCTTGCTGTCGTCCTTGACGTCGTTCCACCGTGCCAGCGTGGACGCGGCCGCGCGCAGCATCTCTGGCGGAAGGCCGGCGGCCTCGAGCGTGTCGGCGGCTTCTTCCAGCTCGGGGCCCCAGCGCCATGCCCGGGCCGCGGTCTTGGCGACGTACCGCGGCTCGGAGAGGTACGAGTCGGTGCGCCGGGAGGCGACCTCGATGAGCTCCTGGTCGACACCGTGCTCGCGTGCCATCCCAACCGCGAGCGCCACCAGGACCCGCGAGGTCTTCTGGAACGACGCGTACGCCAGCTTCAGCGCAGACGCCTTCCCGATCTCTGCGCCCAGCACCGCAGTCCGAACGGCCGTGTCCGCGAACAGCGCCTCGATGCGCTCGGTCGCGGCGGCCGGGCCGGACAGGTACAGGGTCGGCGTCTTGCCGCCGACCGGCGGGGAGCCGACGACGCCGCCGTCTACGACGGTCGCGCCGCGTTCGAGCAGCGTGGCGATCCGCTGCGTGCGCTCGGGGTTGATGGCATTCGCCTCTACGTACACCCCGGCGAAGCGGTGCCCGGCGACGGCGCGGGCCAGGTCCTCGGCTGCGGCCGGCGGGCAGAGGCTGATGACGATGTCGCTGCGGTCCAGCAGCTCAGCCAGCGTCGCCACGGATGTCAGCCCGAACCGGGCGGCACGCTCCACGGACGCGGTGCTGCGCCCGGTCTCGCACCACAGGACCGCGGTCGCGTTGGTCGCGGCGCAGGCGGCGACGGCGGCGCCCATGCTGCCGGGGTGGAGGATGCCGATGGTCAGCTGGTCCACGGTGCTACTCCGTCTCGTTGAGCAGGATGGTGATGGCGTCGGTGACGTCGTCGACGACGTGGCGCGCGAGGGGGAGCCCGTCTGGCCAGGGTCGGCCGCGCAGCCAGATGGTGCGCAGGCCGACCTGATGGCCGCCGCCGATGTCCCCGGTCGGGTTGTCGCCGACCATCCAGCCGCCGTCCGCGAGGCTGACACCGCACCGGGTGGCCGCGAGTTCAAAGAGGCGCCGGTCCGGCTTGCGGATCTCCACGTCGCCCGAGGCGGCGACGCCGTCGACCAGCTCGGCGAGACCGGTTCCGGCGAGTTTGGCGCGCTGGATATCGCTGGCCCCGTTGGTGATGATGCCGATCGTCCAGGCGGCTGCGCGCAGATGGGCCAGGCCCTCGAGGACCTCGGGACGGCAGGTGACGGCGGCCGACATGAGGTCGACGTACTCCCGCCACAGGTCCGCGGCCGCCACCTCCAGACCGAAGGCTTCCTGCAGCCGGGCGAAGTCGTTGACAGTCGCGCGATCGGCCAACTCGATGCGCAGCCACCGCTCGGCGTCAGGGGAGAGCGTGCGGGATCGGCACAGACGCGTCAACGCGTCGCTGAGCGCCGACTTTCGGTCGGCCAGCGTGCCGTCCAGATCGAAGAGCGCGAGTTGGTGCACGGTCCTGGACCCTACCGGGCGTCGGACTCAGCGCCGTTCACGGCAGCAGCACACCCCCACCGGAGATCAAATAGTGTATGTTTCAGAGATCCATCGATCATGGGAGCCTGTGCTATGTCCGACCCGGACCGCCTGAAGCGGGTTGATGCCCTGCTCGACGGCCTGGACGACGTCCTGCCTCCGCCGCGCGTACGCGCCCAGCTGCGCCTCGCGGCGAACCTCACGCAGCAGGACATCGCGGAAGCGGTCGGCGTGAAGCGCCTCGCCGTGGTGCGCTGGGAACTAGGCAAGAGCAACCCTCGGCGCCCTCAGCGCACTGCCTACATCCACCTACTCAAGCGGCTCGCCGAGCGATTCCCCAAGGCTGCTGGGCTGAATGAGGGCACGCCGACGCCAGCCTCGGATTCAAGGGGGTCGGGGTGACGTAACGCCACCGGCCGCGCGCCACCTTGCGGACTGACAATCCGCTTCGGCCACGCGGCCCTTCGCACCGACTGGGCGTGACACCTCAGTTCGGCTGCTCAGTCCCGGTTGACGCCGGTCCTGAGCTTCGGCTCATCGAGCCAGTTCACCTAGCAAAACCCCGCCTTCGACAAGCGGGTCGGCCCCTGACAAGGGCCACCAGCAACACCCCGACCGGCTGACAACGGTCGACGCACTGCCGAGCCGCGGAGCCCTGTGACAGGGGCCCTGCGGTCCACCGGATTCAAGAGGAAAGGAGAAATCCCCGCCTGATCGGTGTCCGCCCTCTTCTCACGAAGGGGGCGGCCCGCACATCCACACACCTGGGGTCGATCCAGCCCGGAGGGCTCGGTCGGTCCAGCCATATGGAAGGTAGGTACTCGCCATAGTGCCTGATGTTGCGTCCCCTGAAAAGCTGGAAGCGTCCGACTCATTCCGTTTCGCTCTGTTCGTACCGGAAGTGGGGCTTCCCGTAGGAAGCTACAAGCCGGGTGCTTTCAGGGCGGTCTCGCCGGGCACGGTCGACCGGCTTGTGCACCCGCTCTCGGAGGCCCTCAAGGACGTCGACAACTCCGTCGGCATCCTCGATGGGGCCGGCCCGTGTGGTGGGACGCGATCCGAAGTTCTTCACCGCCGTGCGGGAGGCAGCGGGGCTCTCACGGGTTCTGGGCCTCTGTCCACAGGTGGTCCGCGCGAGGCTGCCGGGATGATCTCTGTCTCGTACGTGCGGGTCGGCCGTTGAGCTCCGTGGCGGCGTCGGCCGCTGTGGTGATCCCGTCCCCACGTCCGTCCGGTTCGCCGGTCGGCGGGGCGGTCGACGTGCTGCCCGCCCTGTTCGTGCCGGAGGCGTCCCAGTGGCTGTCGACGACGCTGGGCCGGGTCGCGGGCGACGGTTACTCCTGGATGCAGGCGGTCCACTGGGTTGCCGGGTCCGGTCTCTACGAGCCGCGGCGGCACCGGTCGCACGGGCCGCGTAGCTTCGGGCCGACGACGGTGCGTGTCGCCCAGGAGCTGGCGGAGCTTTTCCCGTGCCGTCCGGGGATCGAGTACCTGGTGCGCCGCACCGGGCTGTCGGAGCGGTCGGTGGAGTATCACCTGGGGATGCTGCGGGAGACGGGGCTGCTTGCGTACGTCGTGCGGGGCACCCGGATCCGCGGTGAGAAGGCGCAGGCGTCGGAGTTCGCGCGGATGATCCCGGTCGAGTTCGATGCCGCGCTGGGGACCCGCACGGTCCTGCGGGACACCGCTGCGCCGGAGTACACGCGGGCGATGACCGGGATCGCGGAGGCCGGCCGGGAGCTGATGGCGAAACTGGCGAAGAAGGCGTCACGGAAGGTGCGCAAGCCCCGCTCGAAGATGTCGTCGAAGGCATCGGTGAAGGGTGCCCGGAAGGGTGCTGAGCAGGCCTCTGTGACGGCTGTTTCCGGTGAGGTCCGTTGCACCCCAATGCAGGTCGGTACCTCAGCGTGTCCTTCTGCGGGTGCTACTTCTTCCCCCCCTGAGGAAAAGCTCGCTAGCGGGGAAGCGAAGTTCCCCACCCCGAAGGAGCCCGCCAGCAGGCCCGGTGGTCGCCGGAAACTGAACGCGGTCGGCCGACGCTTCCAGTTGGCCCGTGAGCTCGTCCAGGAGGTGGACTGGCTCCGCGGCTGCTCGGTCGCCCGGATTGCCTGGGTCGCCCGGAACGTGGCCGATGCCGGATGGACCTCCACCGACGTACGGGCCTGGCTCCACCTGCGCGGCGAGGTAGCCCGGGTCCGCCGCGGCTCCGGCCTGCTCGCCGTACTGCTGGCCGGCGCCGAGACCACCCTCGACACCCCCGCCAAGCGGGCCGACGCCATCGAGCAGTGGCGCGGCGCCCAGGAAGCCGCCCGCCGTCACCGCATCCAGCAGGTCCGCGCCCGCACCGAGCGCTACGACGGCGACTGGACCGCACCCGCCAGCCATGCGGTCCGCCACGAAGTGGAAGAGGCATTCGCCCAGGTCAAGAACGCGGCAAACGGCGGCCACCGCCAGGACCATACCGACGTCGTCGACGACCAGGACGCCGGGCTGGCACCGAGCGAGCAGGAACTCGCCGAGCTCCGCGCCACCGCCAGGGACGAACTCATGCTCGGCGAGACCACGCTGATCACATCCATGGACCCGGCAACAGCTCTGCGCATCTTCGGCGAGCGCCTGGTGCGCCGTGCCAACCAGCTCAGAAGCGGCTCCCTCAGCTCGCTGATGACCTACGGACACCGGTAGGAGGCCGACATGACCGAGCAGACCACCGCCGACCGGACCGGCAACGACGCTTCCGCAGGGCCGTCCGGTGCCGATCTCGCCCGCCTTGCCCTGCAGCAGGCTCGGCTGGCCGCGAAGAACAACGGTGCCCGCACCCCGCACCGCCGCCGGACAACGACCACGCGGCGGGACGGGCGGGAGCCCTCCGGGTTCGCCGCCGTACTCCAGAACCTGATGGCCGACCGGGCCTGGGACGTCCCGGCCGCTGGCGGGAACGTCCTGGACCAGTGGCCGGACATCGCGGCCGCCCTCTCCCCGAAGCTCGCCGTGCACGTCCAGGCGGTCGCCTTCCACGCGGAAACGGGGCAACTGGACCTTCGCCCGGACTCGCCCGCGTACGCGACGCATCTGCGCCTGATCAGCTCCCGGATCGTCGCCGCGGCGAACGACGCGGTCGGCACTCAAGTGGTCCGCACCGTCCGCGTCCTGCGCGTGGGCACGACGGCCCCGGTGCTCCGGAGGCCAGGCGTCGTTTCGAAGTCCGCGGCCGCGCCCGAGGTGGCGGTGAAGACCAGGCAGGAGGCGTCACCGGGGTTCCACCGGGCGCTCGCCGCGCACCAGG
The DNA here is from genome assembly GCF_042262625.1 of Streptomyces sp. NPDC056347. NCBI lineage: Bacteria > Bacillati > Actinomycetota > Actinomycetes > Kitasatosporales > Streptomycetaceae > Streptomyces > Streptomyces sp. NPDC056347. The sequence goes on from NZ_JBHJQP010000019.1 coordinate 8,599, forward strand.
CCGTCACACCCGCCCAGCGGCTGGACCCGGGGATCGCGGAAGCTGTCGAGCGGCAGACCAGGGCAATGCGCGAGCTCAGCCGCAGGGCGTTTCCCGAGATGGAGGCTGCTGTCGAGGATGCGCCGGCGCCAATCAACGCTGCCCATCTCCAGCGCCGCCGTGAAGCCGCCGCCATCGAGGCAGCCGCCCTCCGGCGGGCCCGCGCGGAACGTGCCGCCCGGCAGGCCGGGACCGCCGCCTTGGTCCCCGCCGCGCCCCTCCCGCTGCGCACCACCGCATGACGGGGCGCGCGGATCCAGGGCTACGGCACCGACAGTCGGCGGCCGGGCAAGAAGGCCGCGTGCTCAGCGATGCGGAGGCGGGAGGGCAGGCCGGAGATCACCGGCCCGTCGTAGCCGGGGACGGTCCGTAGGTGAACTCTCCCACGGCTTGAACGCGTGGATCACGCCGCACGCCGCACCGCATGAGGTGCAGGCGGTTGCGGAGGCCACACGTCGCGCACGGAGTGTAACTAGACGTGTGGGTACAGTACTTGACCTACCGAGAGGGGAATGACAGTGGCGAAGAGGAAAGCTCGACCCAAGACGGCAAAGCGCCTGGCAACAGGCGCCTTGCCGCCGCCTCGAGCGCAGGCTCCTGTGGTGACCGCCGGCTTCACCCCGCGGCGTTACCCGGCGTTGACGATGCGCTTCGGCGACCGCACCTTCGACACGGTGCACCTGTACTACCGGGACCACTTCCCTGAGAGCCGGCCGCGCGGGATCGCCGAAGGGTGGGGCTTCGCGATCGAGCTGCCTGCGGTACTGGACATGCTGGACGCCGTGGCGGCCGGTCAGGTGCAGGCCGCCGACGCGCGCGCGGCTCTGCTGGAGGGCGTAGCCCAGCTGTACGGACCGCTTCGCTGCTTCGAAGACGAGGATGAGGACGACCAGCTGGCGGTCTGCCGCGCGCAGGAAGGATGTCCGCTGTGCCAGGGTGAACGCAAAGGGTGGTTCGACGCCCTGCTCGACTCCGCCGACAGGGAGTGGGCCCGGTTCACCGCCCCTGAGGAATACCCGTTCACCGCAGGACAGACCGGCATCCACGAAACCACCTGCTCGGTAGTGGCCCGCCACAATCCCGCGACGTACGCCAGGCCAACCGGGCCGGCTTACGTGGAAGCGCTTCGCCGGTACGCCCACAGCGTCGATCCCCACAGCGGCCGCAGTGACTTCGACGGTAATCAGAACTATCCACGAATGCAGAGCATGACCGCCGAGGAAGCACATCAGTGGATCAGCAAGAACACGGGACCCAAGGGAGGCCGCAACTACAAGCGCTGCGCACGTTGCAGCCCCGCGGTGTAGCTGGCCACACCGCGGCGCATGGCGCGGCAACAGCGTCTTCTCGGCCATTGCGGGTGCCGAATCGGGCAGCTCGGAGTAACGCCGGTGGCTACGCTCCATGATCTGCGGCTGGCGCGTCACGGCCCCCTGGGCGGAGACATCACCAACGAACGAGGGCCGTTCACCGCAACCACAGGGAATTACATAAAGCATTCGGGTGATGACGTACAGTTAGTAAATGCGATATGTTTACAAACCTGTGGTTCCGGCGGACCAGCTCCGGGAGCTGCCCACCCGGGATGCCGCACTCGTTCTGTTGCAGTACCTCGCCAAGGCCGACAGCTTCCCGCAGTACGGGGCGACAATCGGTACAGCACGGGAGGCGTTTCGGGGCGAGCCGGACAGCGTTGTGCTCCTGAGCCGTCTGTCCGACGCCTGGTGCTGGCTGGAGGCGCACGCGCTGCTGTCCCGGGCGCCGGGTCAGTCGGATGGCTTCCGGCAGCTCTCCCGCGACGGCAGACACCTCGCGCAGAACCCGCAGGGCCTGGCACGGTTCGAAGCCTGCGGACGGCTCTCCGGTCCGCTGCACCCCGCCCTGGACGGAACGGTGCGCACCAACTTCCATCTGGGTGACTACGAGACGGCCTGCTTCGCTGCGATGAAAGCAGTCGAGGTTGCCGTCCGGGACGTTTCGGGACTCGACAGCTCCCTGGTCGGCGTGGGGCTGATGCGCAGGGCATTCCAGCCCCACCAGGACGGCAAGGGCGGAGGCCCGCTCGCCGACGCCGGAGCCGAACGTGGCGAGCAGGAAGCCGCCTCCGCCCTGTTCGCCGGCGCCATGGGCGCCTACAAGAATCCGTCCAGCCACCGCACCGTCAGCTTCGACGATCCGCTGGAGGCGGCGGAGATCATCCAGCTCGCCGACCTGCTCCTGCGGCAGGTCGAACGGGCCAGGCGCCGCCAGAACCCGAAGTCGGGCACGTGACCCGATCTCACCCTTTCCGGTGATCACCTGTCGAAAGGCTCCGCCCTCGTGACGGGCGCGCCGATGATCGGCGGGTGATCACCCAGCCTCCTTTCCGCAGCCGCGGCCGTCGCACGGTCCGAACGGCACTGACCCTCGTTTCCCTCCTCGTTCTGGTGACCGGCTGCGCGGACGATCCGCCAGCCGGTCACGAGGAGCGTCTCCACAAGGCCGCCGGTGTCGCCGCGTTCAAGATCACCTGCACGAAGGACATGTGGGAACGCACCACCGCCTTCCCGGACAAGCAGCTCGACTCGTTCCGGGACGCCAAGCCCCACAGGTCCGGCGGTGCGGCCGGGAAGCGGGGTCTGGTGGAAGTCACGCTCACCGGCTCGCAGCTCGTGGACTATCTCAAGCAGCTGAACGAGGACATGAGCGGCGGACTGCTCGGCAGGGACAGCGTGGAGCCGATGTCGCGGCGAATGTATGAGGCCATCGTGCCCGTGGTCGACCAGATCCGGAAGGACGCCTCACCCGCCGAGGTCCCGGCGGCCACCGTGGACGACGCGGTCGCCCCCGCCGGCCCCGAAACGTCCCCGACCGCCAGCACCAGAACCTGACGAGCGCCTGACAGGAGTTCAGCGACACCAGCCTCCCTGTGCCAGGGCGCGATCGCACAGCGTGAGCCGGGGTGAGTAAAGAGGGCGATCGGCTGCGAAGCCAAGGGGGCGGCTGCCACGCTGTGCCGAAAAGGAAGGGCGGGGCACGTGCGGCATGACAGACGGCAGATCCAGACAGCGGTTCTCGGCAGCCCGGACTCCGAAGAGCCGCTCGTCCTACCGTTGGAGGCCATCGAACTGGATGACTTCCGCAGCCACCACGAGAACGACTCCTTCTGGTGCGGACTCCTCCTCGGAGGCTGCGGTGGCCAGCTGACGACGAAGCTCTACACCGACCGGGTCTGCCACTTCGCCCACCACCCAGGCCCTGACGGCCAGCCCCACATCTGCAGCCGGCAAGCCCGCAGCGTGAACAGCGCCGACCACCTCTACGTGAAGTCCGCGGCCGCCGCCTGGCTCCACAGCCGCGGCGCGCAGGCCGACATCGACTTTGCGCAGCCGGACGGCAGCCCGCTGGGTTCCGTGGTCGACATCCGCCTCGCGCACAAGAAGTTGCGAGTGCACCTGGACCAGAGCGTGGCACCGGAGTGGAACAACGAGGACGAGCCGGTCCTCGGCGTATCGGTCCCGGTGGACCACGACACCCTGATCAAACGCTGGTACGTGCACCGTATCCGTCTGGACAGCGAAGGCACCGGCCGACGGGTCCGTATCGGGACCGAGGCCTTCGCCCGCCCCACCGAATGGTTCTCACTGGGCGAATGCGAGATGACGGAACGCGGCCTTTCCACCCCGGCAGTCGAACGGATCGTCCGGTCCCGCAGCACGCCCGCGCCGACCCTCCGGGCCACACGCACGGACAGGAAGTCGCCCGACGCGCGGACCCAGACCCAGGTCCTGTTCCGCCGCATCGAAGAGGCCCGCGCTGTGGGGGCCGTCGTCGTGGTGACTCGCATCAGCCACACCCTGGAAACCCTGGACGGCCTGGACCCGGAGACCCGGGCCCAGATCGACATTGTTCTCCAGGACGCCAAGACCTGGCTGCAGGAGCAGGCCGCGGCCCGGCAGGAGATGTTCTCTCGGCTGGACGAAGTCGTGGCCGACGGGAACGTCCAGGAGGCCCGCGGACTGCTGACCCGCGTGAACGCGATCGCGGCCCACGACCGCACCGACAGCGAAATCCAGACGGCCGGGGCGGCCGCCACTTTCCTTGCCGGAGTGCTTCGGGAACAGGAGGAAACCGCCCGCAGGCTCAACGCCGCGGCCGAAGCCGAGGAAGAGAACCGTCGGAGAACGGCCCGGCAGAAGGCGGAAGCACTGCAGCAGGTACGCACGACCTTACGCACCCTGCGTCGTCACGGCCGCACCATGCTGGGGACGGAGAAGCGGCGCCGGGTCGCCGTGCTCACCGATCTGGCCGTCAAAGCCGGTGATCAACTCCCGCGCAGCGAGAAGAGCCAGGTCGAGGTGTGGAAGGCCCGCGTGCAGCGCGAGCAAAAGACGTCGGCACCTGAACAGGCACTTCCCGCACAGAGAAAATCCGTCCCGGACCGCACACCGAAGCCCGACAGGGACCGAAACGTACAGCAGCAAAAGGGCGAGCGCCGACTGCACCGACAGGTCGCGCGCGCGGACTGGTACAGCGAAACCTGCCCGCGGTGCTACGCCGTGGCGGGGAAGCCGTGCGGCAACGACGACCGGGTCGGCCCCGGCCGGGCGCGGCAGCTCCCGCACGACGAACGCCTACGCAGAGTCCTGCACCACAGCGACGCCCGCTTCCGGCCACCACGGCAGCGCCGCGAAGAAGGCAGCGAACAACCGCCCGGTGGCACGGCAGCCCGGACCTGGCAGCCGCGGGAAGTCAGATGCCCGAAGTGCCAGGCCCCGGCGGGGGCCCGCTGCATGCCCAACGGCCCGCACCGCGAACGGATCGACTGGGCAGCAGAGTTCACCCGCAAGCTGTGGGGCTGACCCCTGCCTCCTCAGCCGCCGGCAGCCGCTGGGACCTCGCGGACTCCCAGGCCGCCAGCGTCGCATCGGAGTCACCGTCGGCCAGACCGTCGTCGGCATTGCCACCGGGGGCGTCGCGCCGCTCTTCGTTCCCGGCCGGAAAGGAAGCCATATGTGGGTTCCGGCCAAGGACCGGGACACCAGGATGGACTACTGCGGCGAGCAGCGCCCGGCAGAGGAGCTACCGGGCGCGAGCGATGACCTGCACTTCTCCGGGAAGGACGCGGACTGTCGTCCGTCATTCAATTCCCCGGGGCTGTGAGCAGGTAATTCCCCGGGTGTGGCCCTGTTCTGATGACTACCCAGCCTTCTTCCCGGTGTCCCCGGTGGCTGCTCTGGGTCGCTTGTTCGGCCGATAGCTGGCTCCGTTCATGAAGAGCTGGTGGCTGTTGTTGATGAGGCGGTCGAGGAGGGACTCGGCGACGACGGGGTTGGGGAAGAGCGGATACCAGTCCTGCGGGGCTCGGTTGGAGGTCAGGATCAGTGACCGGCCTGCGCGTTCGGTGATCAGTTCGTAGAGGTCGTCGGCCTGGGGTGGGGTGAGCTCGCGCATGGCGAAGTCGTCGAGGATGAGGACGTCGGGGCGGGCGAGTTCGCGCAGGCGGCGGTCCCAGCTGTGGTCCGCGCGGCCTCCGGCGAGGTCGGCGAGGGCCCGGCTGGTCTTGGCGAAGCGGGCGGATCGTCGCCATCGTCAGGAGAGGCAGCATCTCCTTGATGAACTCGTGGTGGGCAGCGATCTGCGGCCAGGTGATCTGCCGCAGCCGCGTGTCCGCGAGCTGCGGAAACCACTCTCTGACCAGCCCGGCCCAGTCCGCCGACGTCATCGGCGGCCCACCAGGGGTGATCCCGGCAGCCACAGCCGGGGCCAGGTACTTGCGGATCGTCTTGCGGTCGATCCCCAGCGAGTCCGCGAGCTCGGTCTTCGAGCGCCCGGCATACCAGTGGATCAGAACTTCGGTCACATCGACCACGGTGAACGTTCTCCTCGCCATACCACCCCTCGCACATCTGCACGAGGGAAGCGTCCGTCTGGTGAGGACCACACCCAGCGCGACACGCGTACGTCATCCCGGTGGGGAATTGCGTGCTCAGCTGGGGAATTACTTGCTCAAGATCGACTCAGAGCGGGGAATAACGTGGCGGCCGACAGGCCACCGCCGAGCTCGAGGTGCTCGGGCGCGGTCTGCCCTGGTGCGTGGACCCGCATGACGGCTGGCCGGGCAAGGAGCACTCCCACACCGGTGAGGTGACCGGCGGGCGGCCGCCGTCGCCCGGCTGGACGGACGAGGAGAAGGCCGCCGTCGCCGGGCTCCGCCAGGAATGCCTGGCCCTGTCGGAGACCATCAATACTCATCCGTACTGGGGACCGTTCACCGGCGGAGACCTCGTGGGCCGGCGGATGGAGCTGAAGGCAACCACCAGGATGGCGGCCGGGGCCGCGCCGGAAGCCTGACCGGGAGGCCGCTCTGGGTGACGGTCGCCGCCTTCGGGCCGGACAGTCCCCGGGGGCAGGGGCGACGCGATGGCCGGGATCCCCGGCGGGCGTGCCGGGCCTGTGCTCAGCAAGGTGGCTCGAGGCGGCCCGCAGCGGACGGGCGGTTCGCCGCCGGCACCCCCTTCCGCATCGCCCCCTACGGCCGGGCTGCCGTGGGGGAGTGGTGTGGCGGGCCACGGATGTTGCCTGAGGGAGCAAGTTACCTGGCCCGGGTAAGTTCGATTCCAAGGAAAACTTGCCCGAAACAGAGACTTTACTGAGCCAGTAAAGTCTTGAATCTGAGCAACTTTGCCTGGCCGGCGTTTGATGATGGCCAGGTGGAACCTCCGCAGATCAGAGAGGCGCACCTGCTGGAACAGGGCATTCAAGCCCTGAGCGGCCTGCTGGGGCCGGAGTGGCAGGTCACGTTGTTCTCGTAATTGGCAGGAGTTTCGCGTGCGCGAGGACCCCGCCGCTCATGGTGGGCTGTCTGCCCTGCCTCGCCGCTACGAGGAGACCGTGCAGAAGACCTACCGCGAGTTCGGCATCGTCAAGGGCGAAGCCCGGCCCTCTCGCACAGTACGTTGCCACCAGATGCCGAGTCCTTCCTAGAGTTCCTTCACCCAACGGTTCCACTTACCGGGAACCGGTGAATGCTCAAACCCGTAGCGGGTTAGCGCGGCACTCCCGGCCTCAGTTCCCATGTTTGAAACGATTCGCTCAAAGCCGCCCGCCTTGACGATTTGAAATCCCTTCTCCATCATTGCCCCCAAGACACCTCTGCGGTACCTGCGATCAAGATCAGGGTCCAGGAACACCCACCCGACATCACAACTCCTATCGCCTTTCTGTGATCGGGTCGGCAAGCAGAAGAATCCTCCGACAATTTCCTGCATCTCATCCTCTGCAATGAGATGCACAACTCCGGCACCCAGGTCGCCGTCAACGCCCGAGCGAGTAAAACGCACCGGATTGTCCGAAGAATATCCCGCATCGTTGTAATGGGCCCCTTTAAATGCTTTCCTCAGGGCCAACTCGACATCACCCCACCGCGTGAGAATGTCAGCCTCTTTCAGAATTCTCACCTGAAACCGGCGTCCATCAATATTCAATTCCCATATCATATTCGCCACCCCGCAGACACCCCATTCAGTCGTTGGTCGAATCCTTGGCGCGGCGACCCTCGCACCATTTTTCCAGTACGGATTTCCGTTGGTACTTCAATCTTGGGCAGGGTTTTCCGATAAAGCATGCAGTGGGCCGCCGAATGAGTGAAAATGGCTCGCTGCACTTGAAAGTGTGCAGGGTTGATCAAAAGCGGCACCCCTTCCGCGGTACGGCTGACCGCAGAATCCGGCGATCCGGGCCGTTACGCCAGTCGGCCGTTCATCTCGCTGCCCATCGAAGCCAAACCGAACCGCATCAGACAGCCGATCTCGTATCTCAAGTCGCTCACCAGTCCAAATGGCTGGACTCGGTCCGTTTGGAGCCCGGCGCCGATGTCGCTGCGATCACCACGGCCCAGAAGCGACCCCTCCACGTGAGGTACTGAGCAGGTCGTGACGATCGCCGACGCTCGCCTCTGCTGCAACTCGGCCCGGGCAGCCGGGCGCACCTCGCACCCGGCAAACGGCAACACCCTGCTCCAGGTCATGACTTGAGCTCTCGGCACAGACGGCCGGTACGATTTCCCACCCGCCAGAGTGAACCCACCCCCGTAGCGGGGATCCCGCAGCGCGGCGGCGCCGAGCATGATCGGCATGATCCGACGTCTGCGCCGAACCACGCTGCTCACCGCCGCCGTGGCCCTCGCCGGAGCGGCACTGACCGCCGCTCCCGCTACCGCGGCCGCGGTAGCGCCCGCTGCCCCTGTTTCCGTTACCGCCCGTCAGGCTCCCGCTGCTCGTGAACTTCCTCCGCCGCCGGACACGGCCGAGGCACGTCTGCAGCTCGCGCACCTCACCGTCGCCGACGAGGACGACGTCCCCGGCTACTCCCGCGCGAAGTTCCCGCACTGGATCACCCAGTACGGCACCTGCGACACCCGTGAAGTCGTCCTCCAGCGCGACGGCCAGGACGTCGTTCAGGACGACCAGTGCCGTGCGACCAGCGGCACCTGGTACTCGGAGTACGACGGCAAGAGCTTCTCTTCCGCGTCCGGCCTCGACATCGACCACGTCGTCCCGCTGAAGGAGGCGTGGCGGTCAGGGGCATCCGCGTGGACAACTCCCGAGCGCCGGGCCTTCGCGAACGACTTGACGCACTCGCAGCTGATCGCGGTCTCCGCCAACAGCAACCGGGCGAAGGGCGACAAGGACCCCGGCAACTGGCGCCCGCCGCTCCAGTCGTACTGGTGCACCTATAGCAGGGCCTGGATCAGCGTGAAGGCCACCTATCACCTCACCGCCAACCCGTCCGAGGTCGGCGCCCTGGTCCAGATGCTCGACACCTGCGACACCTGATCCCCCGGCCAGACCGCCGGCAGATCGGCTTGGGCACCGGGCGCTCATGCCCGGACCCGAACCGCCGCAGGGGAAGCACAGAGCTTGCCCCGGCTCTTCCCCTGCGGCACACCGCCACCACCCACGCCACACGTGCGAATTCACCTCAGGAAAGGCCTCATCGTGACCAGCACTGCCGCCGCCCGCCGCGGCGTTCTCCGCAGCACCTTCGCCGCGGTCGTTGTCGCCGTCGCGCTCCTCGTCCCGGCCGCCCAGTCCAGTGCCACGGGTGCGTGTGCGCGCCACACCACCGGGGAGTGCAGGGCCGGCAGCACACACCCGGCAGGAACGACCGCCCAGTGCAAGGACAGCACCTACAGCTCGGCGCAGCATTTCCGCGGCACCTGCAGTGGCCATGGAGGCGTCCGCTACTGGTACAAGTAACTGGACCGGCCGACTCCGTGATCGGCTGCGTCCCGGCGTAGTGGCCCCGGCGATACCGAGGGGCTCTTCACCGTTCGGGCCCGTGCAGATCTTCCGTCCGTACGGGCCCGCGTGCTGCTGGCTCGCGGCTACTCCTTCTCGCCCTCGCTCTTCTCGTCGGGCTGTTCACCGGGCTTGCCGTCGGGTTCGGGCGACGGTTCCGGCTCGTCGGTCTCGCTGGCCGGTGTGATGTCGCCGGGGGCGGCGCGGTCGTCGAGGGTGATGGTGACCGGCCGGCCCGTGGCGGAGAGTCCGGTCAGGCTTTCCTTGACCCGGTCGTAGAGCACGGTGGCCAGTTCCTTGTCGCCGTCTCCCTCGGTCGCGGTTTCCTTGACCGAGTGCAGGGCGATCAGCAGCGCGATCAGGGACCGCCCGGACAGCGCCGCGCGAACGCGTTCCTCTTCCTTGCCGAGGACCTGCGCGGGTGCCCTGAAGTGCGGCTGGCGGCCGGCGTGGGCCGTGATGAACTCCCAGGCGTCCCGGTGGCACAGCACCGTCGCGGAGGAGACCCGGGCCGCCTCCCGCAGCAGCGCGCTGTGCTCCTCGCACACGTTCACCGAAGGCTCGCCGGCCGCGTCCTGCTCCATCCCGGCCCGCAGCTCGGCCGCCCCCTGGCTCAGGGAGGCCAGTTCGGCAAGCAGTTCCTCGCGCACCTCGTCGATCCGCTCGCGCAATCCGCCGACCGCTCCGTCCAGGTGTGCCCGCACGTCTTCACGGACACCGGCCAGCAGGGCAGTGGGCTGCTCCTCCAGCGTGGCCTGCAGAGGGGCGAGCTCCTGGGCCAGGGCCTCGCGCACCGCGAGCCGGATCTCCGCGGCCCGAGCCACGACGGGGGCGTGGTGAGTGTCGGGGAGCTCCTCGTCGCGCTGGGCCGGAATCACGAGGGTCGCGCTCTGCGGTGCGGGGTCCTGGACGACTGTGGGCTCGGTGGCCATCTGCCCGGCGGCCGCGGATACGGGTCCGGCGCCGTTCGGCGGGGCCGTATGTGCGGCGGGTGCGGATCCGTTGCTGGTGAGAGGCGGCTGCGGCGCCGTGAGCGGGGCGGGCGGAGTGAGGGCCCTGAGTGCTTCCTTCACCTCGCACATCTCGGTTCGCAGGGCGCTCACGGCCCCGCGGACTTCTGCGCTCAGCATGTCCCCGCCGGTCGTCAGCCGGTCCCGGGCCTCGCGCAGGTTCGCCCGCATGCGATCGAGCTCGTCGACCAGGGCCTGCTTGGTGGCCTCCTGGGCCGTCTGCCCGCTCGCCTCCAGCCGCTCGACGCCCTTGCCGATGGTGTCGCGCAGGTCGGTCCCCGTGTTCATCACGGTGGCGTGCAGCATCGTGAGCGTGGCGGTGTAGTCGGTTTCCTTCGGCCGTGACATCTGCCCCCCATTGGTTGCAAAAAGTAGTGGTGTGAATTCACTGCGTATGCTGCCCGACCGGGGCCTTTGCTGCGGGAGATACCGATCAACCCGCTCCGCGGACCGGCGTCATCAGGCCACCGGCGTCGCAGCACATCCCGGTCCGGCAATCCGAGAGGGGCAGGCGGCGTGCCACGCCGCGCGCAGAGCAGGACGGAAAGCCGTCCATAGCACTCAACACATCTGATCTGCATGCGAGTTGAGACGGTTCACTCGATCGTGAGCATCGTCCGCTTGCGCACCATCGATCACGCCTGTGACTTGTGCCACTTCACGCGGCCGGCTTGTCAGTGGCACGCCACATCAGCCACTAAGTCACCGCAGGTCAGCACTGCTGCACCGTGTGTCATAACATCACGTTCCGCCTATGGCTCATACCAGTGCGTGATATTCGTTCGGCCGCGCATGCGCGTTCGGCTGATTCGACCGGTTGAGTGACCCGTGACGGCGCATCAGGACGTGCCCGACCACATCGCATCCCCCTCAATGAAGAGGACCCATGACCGACGAAGTACGCGAGGAGTACGGTCACACCCCCGTGACCGAGGCCCCGCTCCCGCTCCCGCTGGATTTCGAGGCCCACTACCTCACCAACCAGGAAGCGTTCCACGGGTACGCCCTCGCCATCCTGCACACCAACGACCGCGCCGAGCGAGCCGTCCACCGCGCCTTCCTGGAGATCCTGCGGCACTGGGACAACCTGCTCACTGAACCCGACCTGCAGGAACAGACCTGGCAGATCATGCGCCGCGTCGTCATCGGCGAACTCCTCGACGGCCTGCGCAAGAACCTCACGACGATGGACAGCCACATCGGCCTGTACCCGGCCCTCAGCAAACTCCCCCCGCGCCAGTTCGACGCCGTCGTCCTGCGCCACATCGGGAAATACCAGACCCGCGACATCGCCTGGTACATGGGCCTCACGCCCAGCACCGTCACCCACCACTGCCGCAGGGCCCAGGAACGCCTCGACCCCATCTACCGCCGCGCCACCCGGCCGATCAAGAAGGAAGACACCCTGTGAGCGCCTGGAAAAAGGCATTCGCCGACGCCGCCGACGCCCGTGAACCCCGCCGCCCCTTCGACGTCGGCGCCGGGCTCCGCCGCCTCGCCCGGGACGCCGGATACACGCCCTCCGCCCCCGGACCGGCTTCCACCGGCGCGAGCGCCCGACGCCGCCTCGGCGTCATGGCCCGCTGGGCCGTCACCCAGGCCGGAGCAGCCGCACACGTAGAAGAGCTCTCCGCGCTCCTCGGCGACGACGAGAGCATCGCCCAGTTCGACGGCTGGACCAACGCCGTCGACGTCGACGGCGCCCACGCCTTCGCGTGCATGCTCTACCTCGCCCACCACCCCGAAAGCGCCCGGTTCTGGTGGAGATTCGCGGCCGGCGCCGGGAGCACCGCCGCCGCGTACTGCCTCTACCTGGACCACCTCGGCCTCGGCGAAGAACGCGAAGCTCACTTCTGGAAGCGACAGGTCACCGCCTCCCTCTTCGAGCTCGGCCCGGACCGTACCCTCGTCGACCCGGAAGAGTTCCTGGAGGCACTGGAAACCGTCGCCGGCTACTCCGACCGGCACCACACCTGCCGCACCGTCCCCACCGGCCAGCTGGAAGCCGACTTCGAGCGCCTGACCACCCGCCACGACGACGGCCTCGTCTGCCGGCCGGCCCCTCACCTCGCCGACCGCATCCACGAACTCGCCATCAGCCAGTGAGAACGAAAAAGAAGTCCGGCCGGGGCTGAAGGTTCCTACGCCGCCCAGCCCCCGCCGGACTTCCTGAAAACAGCACCCGCGACAACGGAGCACCTCATGCACACTAGCCGCCAGCCCGACACCACGGGGCACACCGGCCGAATCCACCGCACCAACCAGTGGCTTGCCCGCCGCCGCCACGCCCTGCTCTCCAGCGCCCTCCGCGGCGCGGCCTACGCCACCGGCGCCGGAATCGTCGGCCTCGGCTTCTGGTGGATCCAGCAGCACCTGTAGGTCGGAAGAGGCAGCGCCGACGCGCCGCTGGAAGGTTCTACGCCGTCCCGCACGCCCCTTGTCGGGGCCGCGGTCGGGGGCCGCGCCCCTCCGGGAGGCAGCTTCGATGCGGCTGCCGCACATCAGGAGGCGGCCTCACCGTGCCGGAGCCCCGCCGTCGCGGACGCGACAACGTGTCAGGCCGCCGCATCCGTGTCCCCCTGACGCTCGCCATCGTTGTACGCGGCGACGCGACCGGACGGCGCGTCCCCGCGCGGCTCCGCGACCACGCATCGCGCGGACGAATTGGGAGGCCAACCATGACTGAACAGCTCATCACTCCCGAACGCGACGGCCTTCGCGAGGCAGTCGTGGAACGTGGGGACGTCCTCCGTGACATCACGCTGAACCTCCTGGCCGCCTTCGAGCACCTTGGCGCCGAGCACCAGGCCCTGGTGGTGGAGGAGAAGGAGACCAAGGCCACGGAGCGCCGGGGCACCGTGCGCCGCATGATCCATTCCATCGTGGATGTCAGCCGCCTCCTGGCCTACTCGGTCGACGAGATGGCCAAGGCCTACGGGCTGCGAGAACTCGGCATCGACCGTCAGATGGCGAAGGGCGTCGACGGCTGTGACTACAGCCCTCTCCTCACAGTCGGTGGCCCCGGCGAGGCGCTCGGCGAAGCGGCTTCGTACGTCGAGGCCGCCGTGGACCGGCTGGAGGACGCGTACAGGCAGACGAAGAAGTACCCGGCCCTGGCCGTCGCCAGGCGGCCGCGGGAGATGCGGGCCGTCCTGTCGAGCCTGCGGGAGGCCCTCACCGGCCTGTCTACCGAGCTGGACGCTTATGGCCTGGCGGGTGGTGACGAGGTCGGCCCGTTCATCGCCATCCTCAACGAGCTGGAAACCCGGGTGTGCAGTGTCGTACCGGCCCAGCCGTCCGGGCTTACCGCCGACGCCGTGACTGCCGCGATCCTCACGGACCCGGAGATCGCCAGCGCGGCCGCCGCCGCGCTGGCACGCACGGACCCCTGACCGTCGGCCCCGTGTCATCGCCGTTCGCGGCGCAGGCGTGAGACGGCTCGGAGCCGGGCCGACGCAAGGCGGCCGACGCCCACTTCAGGACGCGGGAGGCATCCGGCACGTACACCACAGCCTCTTCATCGACCCGGAGGCGACCTCGAACCGCTCGCCGGGCAAGTCCTCGACGTCTTCAACCCGTACGACGGCCGCGCCTACCCGGGAGCGGATACCCCCTGGCCGAGACATGCCACGGCCGCCGCGAGGGTCGATAGGGTCCGCTGCATGGGAATCCACTACGTGACCGTTGTCCTGCCGGCGGAGCGGACCGGCGCGGACACCGACAACGCGCTCCTCATCATTGCGGCCGACGTGCAGGACGACGTCGCGAACCTGCCGCTGCCGGTGACGCTGCACGCCCAGGGCAACGAACTCACGTGCTTCGCTTCCCACGGACGGATGCTCGGTGCTCCCCTGCTGGTCTCGGACCAATGGGTCGCCGCGGCGTCGCCGACGGGGTCCTACGGCGCCCAGGCCAAGATCTGCGTAGTGCTGGAACCGCTGCCCGCGATGGCGGATACCTCCCACGTTCCGGCAGGCGAGGGCGTCCCCGAACCGGACCTGCCCTTCTGGGCGGGGGGCGTCGTCGAAGGCCGGTACAAGATCGCGTTCCGGTCGGTGTCCGTGTCGATCGGGAACCCGCTCCTGCTCGACGCCGCCCTCGGCGCGCCGACACGGCTCTCCGAGTGGGCCGAGGTCCTCCACACGCCGTAGTCGGGCGGCGGGCGCCCCGGCGTTCGGCCGGCCGGGGCAGGGCGGGCGCGCTGGACGCCGACGGGGTCGCACCGGACGCGCGGCGGCCCCGGGTCGGATCACGGCCACCGCGCGGCACTTCGGCCTTCGGCCGGTGTCCCGCTCCCGGCATCTGCGCCGCACCCACCGGGCCGGAGAAACTGTCGCCCCAGCCTCCACCGATCCGCCCCGGGGGGAAGCCGGCCACGCCGTCAGGTCCTTGCTTCAGCGGCAGCAAGGACCTGATGGCGTGGTGTGACAGGGCCCCGCACCCTTTTCGTCGCCCATCGTGTATGTCACTTCGGTGGGGTCGACGTCCACGCCCAGCGTCCTGGCCACGGTCGCGACGATGTGGTCGCGCTGGTCGGCCAGTCGCTGCTCGCGCTCCTTCTTGGTCGCCTTGTCCCACCAGCCGCGCATGTTCTCGGTCCGGTAGTGGTTGTGCTGCTTGTGCAGCCCCTCCGTGATGCCCTGGCCATCCGCCTCGGAGACGTCCGCGCCGGCTGGCCCCGGAGGCTGTCCGCCGAGGGTGCCGGCGCGATTCGCGTA
Organism: Streptomyces sp. NPDC056347; assembly: GCF_042262625.1. Lineage (NCBI taxonomy): Bacteria > Bacillati > Actinomycetota > Actinomycetes > Kitasatosporales > Streptomycetaceae > Streptomyces > Streptomyces sp. NPDC056347. The sequence goes on from NZ_JBHJQP010000019.1 coordinate 23,647, forward strand.
ATCGTGGCGGGCCTTGGGCTGTGTGGGACCCGTTGTCCAGGGAGCGGCCTGGTTCACTTCGGGGGAGCGGGCTCAAAGGGGTCCAGCAGGCCGTCTTCGGTGCCCACGAAGAAGCGGGCGGCGGTGCCGACGGCGTTGCACATGAGGTCGAAGGCCCCGGACAGGGAGAACGCCAGCCGCCACAGCTCGATCACGTCGACGAGGGGGTTGACGCCCAGCGCCATGCGGGTTTCATGCCAGGCGTCGATCGGCTCGGCCGCCAGCAGCGCCGTGGCGGTGTCAGCCACGACGGGCACCTCCTGAAAGGCCTGCCAGAGGCGCAGGACCCGCTCCGCCTCCCCCTCGTCGCTCAGGGGATCGGCGATCTCGGCCAGGAGCCGCAGTGCGCCACAGTGCACCGCTTCGGGCGTGACGCTGTGCTGCGTGAAGAGAGCTCCCAGGGCGTGCAGCTCGGGGCTGTCACCGAGCTTACGGGTCTCGCCGTCGCGGCCGCCGTACGCCCTCCAGAATTCCCAGGCCACCAGATAGGTGGGCTCGATCGGGTTCACGACCGCGGTCAGTTCGCCGTTGCCGATCTGCCACCCCGGCCGGGCATAGAAGTAGTGCCGCCGCAGCGTCTCGATCGCCCTCCGCTCCAGCTCTTCCTGCGGAATGGACTCTGAGGTGGCGCGCGGTTCCGGGACACCCGTGTCCATCGTGGCGACGTGCCCGTCCTCGTCATCGGGCTCGACGGGCTCCTCGTAGTCGTCGCTGAGCCGAGGCAGGTTGCGGATGACGTCGATCATCCAGGTGCCGCTGTCCGCGCTGGGGTACAGGTGCGCCTTCAGGGGGAGCTGCTTCATGAGTCGGGTCACTTCTCCTTGGTGTGTTCGTCGTTGGCGGGCGTGTTGACGACCGGGGCCTGGTCGTCCGGGGTGCTGCTGCGTGAGGGCGGCCCGTCCGGCTGACGGCGTCGGTCGGCGGCCCCCGACACGGCCGCGGAGCCCCGCAGGAGGCGTTCCCGCCGTTCAGCAAACCCATTTGGGCTGCTAGCCCGGATGTACCGGCCCCGCGCTCTTCTCGTCGCCCATCGTGTATGTCACCCCGGCGGGGTCGACGTTCACACCCATCGTCCTGGCCACGGTCGCGACAATGTGGGCACGCTGGTCAGCCAGTCGCTGCTCGCGCTCCCTCTCAGTCGCCGTGTCCCACCAGCCACGCATGATCTCGGTCCGGAACCGGTTGTTGCCCTCGGGGAGGCCCTGCACTGTCCACCGCACGGGCAGCGGCTCCCAGAAGCGCTCGAAGGCGAGGTTCCCGTCATTCGGCTTCCGCACTCGCTTCTTCGGGGCGGGCTTGACTGGCGGTGGGGGCGCGCCCTCGTCGCCGGTCCCCTTGTGCGGGCAGGCGCGCAGGCGGTCTTCCTTCATGTGCCAGGTGCGGCCGCAGTATTTGCACTCGACCCACCAGGGCACGCCCTCGGCACGCGGGTGGGGCTCCAGTGCGCGGAGGTTTTTCGTTTCGAGGTTCCTTTTCCTGACCACGATGAGCGCGTCGTAGTACTGCTTCTCCAGGGTCTCTTCGGTCTTGCGCTGCCGCTCCCAGATCTTGTGCTCGCACGGCTTCAGCTTGGTGTCCGGGCGGAGCCGCTGCTGCTCGCCGCATTCGGTGCACTCCATGAGCCACCGCCGGTTCACCCTTCCGGGAAAAGGCTCCAGGGCGTGGTAGCCGGCGGCCTGGATGCGTTCGGTGGCAAGGGTTTCGCCTGCCGTGCTCATTTCGGTCTCCTCGTGACTGGGTGCAGGGCGTTCTGGCATGCGGCCCCGGGCCTGGCGGCCCCGAGCCCGGCTCGGGCGGCTGTGCTACGTCCAGCCCTTGGGACCGGGCCGGTCCGAGCGACGGGTGAAGTAGACCTTGAGCCGGTCGTCGAGGGGGATCTGCCAGTAATTGCCCACGCGCTTCCATTCGGTGCGGGGGACGGGCCAGTCCGGGTCGGTGTCGGCGAGCTGCATGACGCGCTGGCGGGTCATCGTCGCGGCCCAGCCGTTCCTGACGACGATGCGCGCGAGGTCGGTGGGGGTGACGTACTCGGCCGGCGGCGGTGCGCCGGGGGAGGGCCGGGGGTCCGGCGGGGGCTCGGGAGTGCTGTCCATGGGCACGACTATAGACAGTCTCTTGCGGTAGCGAAAGAGAGTCACTACAGTCTATTGCGTTACCGCAAGGGATTGCGCGCTGCGAAGGCACCGCGACCGGAGGAAAAGGGGAACCCATGCTGCGGATGTACGGATTCGACGGGGGCACGCCGACCCACCGCGCGTACCGCGCGATCACCGAGATGGAACCGGAGATGCAGTGCCTCGGGGGCGAGCGCCTCGACCTGACGGTCCTCCCGCGCTGGACGGAGTACCGCTCGCCCCGCCCGGCCCGCGAGGACGCCTGGTACGACCTGCTGTGGACGGACCCGGCCGACCAGGTGCGGGCGGGCGAGTTCGACGACGGGCGCGGCCGCGCGGCGGAGGTCCTGTGCGAGCAGGCCGTCGCCCGGGCTGGTCACCTGCCCATGCCGCCGGTGATCCCGGTCGAGACCCGGCTCGCCGGGGCCGGCCCGGTCACCCTCGACGGGATGAGCGAGGAGGAGATCACCCTGTGGGGCGGGCGGGAGAAGGCGCTGGAGATGCTGCGGCGCCGCCGGCGGATCGCCGTGGAGGGCGACCGGACCACCGACATCTACGACTGGGACGAGTGGGCCCGCCGCGCCATCTCCGTGATCACCGACCTGACCGTGCCGACGGGGCGGCTTCTCTGATGGCCCGCTACCAGATCACCCACTCCTGTGGCCACGAGGCGACGGTCCAGCTCTCCGGGAGCCGCCGCGACCGCGAGTGGCGCGCCGGGAAGGAGGAGGAACGCCCGTGCCGTGAGTGCTGGCAGAAGGAGCGGGACCGCGAGCGTGAGGAGGAGCGCCGGGCCGCTGTCGAGGCCGCCGGGCGTGAGGGGCTGCCCGAGCTGGAGGGCAGCCCCAAGCAGGTCGCCTGGGCCGAGACCATCCGGCGCGATCTCATCTCTCGCCTGGAGGAGTTCGTCGACGGCCTCCAGCGGTACCGGGTGCCGCGGGACGGCGAGGCGGCCCCGGACGGGGACGGGCCCGTCTCCGAGAGGAGCGCGCGCCGCGCCGCGGCCCGGGCCGCCAAGGCCGCCGAGGCGGCCGGGGCCGAGGAGGCCGGGCGGACGGCGCTGGCGGCGTTGCGGGAGGTGAGCACGGCCCGCTGGTTCATCGACAACCAGACCACTGTGGCAGCCCGGTTGGTGTCGCTCGCCAGGAGAGGGGAGTTCGTTCCGCGCACCCCGGAGCAGGAGGCCGCCGGATTCGACCCGAACGGCAACAACACCCTCCGGCTTCCCCGGGGCGAGGTCCGGATCGAGCAGGACGGCGACGCCGTCGTGACGCTCCGGGGCTCGCGGTGGGAGGGCTGCTTCTTCACCCACCCCGCCTCCCTGACCACCGTGCACACCGGTACCGCCGGCACGGAGCAGGCCGACGACGACGAAGCCGGGCCGGTGGAGCTGAAGTTCCACGGCGGGTGGACCTTCGCGGTGTCCGACGGGCGGCGGGTGAGGCGCGTGGCGGCGCAGGAGATGCACGCCGACCGTACCGCCGGCCGCCGGGAGGGGCCCGGCCCCCGCCACTACCTGCTCCCGGCCCCCTGGCGGCCGGAGGCGTGGAACGAGATCGATGTCCCCGAAGGTGACATCGCCGAGGCCATCGACGCCTTCGGGGACCGGATGCCCGGCCACGTGCGGGTGATGCTGCGGTGCTCCCGGTGGGAGGGGCTGTATCTGCACCACCGGCGGAGGCTGGTGGTGCAGCACCGGCCCGGATACGTGACGCTGCTGGTCCCGTCCGACACGCCACAGTTGCGGCTGCACGGGGGCGCCGGGAGGACCACGGTCCCGGCGGCGGAGCTCGCCGAGGACCGGGCCCGTCCCCTTCAGGGGCCGGGGGATTCGCTGGCCGTGCCGCAGGAGCGGTGGCACCGGGTGGTCTTCCACTCCTCCCGGGTCCGGCAGGTGAAGGACGCGAGCATGGTCCGCTTCGGCTGGGAGACGCAGGACCCGAAGGCGGTCGTATTCCACCGGGGGACGATGTGCCGGGCCCTCAAGGGCGGCGCGGTCGAGTGGCGCTTCCCCGACCGCTGGGAGTTCCAGCTCCGCCTCCCCCAGGGCGGCACGCGGACCCTGTCCGCCGCCGAGTTCGTGGAAGTCACCGCCGACTGGGCCCGCACCGAGCCCGTCCCCGGCACCCACCAGCGCGTCCCCGACCTCCTCGACCCCGCCGTACCGGAGATCGACCCCGAACTCCTCGACGACGGCCTCGACATCCCCGAGGAGTGGGACACCGACGACGACGGCCAGGACCCCGGTGACGACCACCCCGACAACGCCGGTGTGGCGGGGCACGGGGCCAACGAGCGGGAGAGGAACGCGGACCGATGACGGGAGAAGCGGCCGGGGCGCCGGAACTGCCGGGGCTGACGATCGAGCAGACCGGCGCCCTGCGCCGCTTCGCCCGACTGAAGGCCGGTGCCGTCTTCATGGAGCAGGGCATGGGCAAGTCGCGGGTCGCGGTCGAGCTGGCCAATCACCGGGCCCGCGCCGGGCGGGTCGACGCGGTGCTGTGGGTGGCGCCCTACTCCGTGCTCTCCACCGTCCAGGCCGAAGTCGAGCGCTGGGGCTGCGACGTCCCCGTGCGCTACCTCGGCTACCAGACCCTCTCCCAGTCCGACCGCGCCTACCTCGACACCCTCACCTGGGCCAAAACCCGGAAACTGCTGATCGTCGCCGACGAGTCCAGCTTCATCAAGAACGGCTGGTCCAAACGCCACCAGCGGATGCTCGAACTACGCCGGCACGCCGCGTACGCGCTCGCGCTCAACGGCACGCCGCTGACCCGGGACCTGTGGGACGTCAAGCGGCAGATGGACTGGCTCCACCCCAAGATCTTGGGTACCAGCGACCGGCAGTTCAGCTACCGGTACTTCACCCTGATCGAGCGCGCCGACCCCGACCGCGGCCGCCGCGCCTGGTTCAAGGTCTACGAACCGAACGTGGCGCACCTGCGCGGCCTGATGGAGCGGTACATCTTCGAGGCGCGCCTGGACATCGGTCTGCCCGAGGCCGAGCTGGAGGTCTCGCACGAGGCCGGCGCGGCAACCCGCGCGGCGTACGAGGCCGAGCGCGATGAGTTCTTCGCGGCGTGGGAGCGGTACGGCGAGGAGATCGCGCTGTACCGCATGCTCGGGAACCTCAAGAAGACCGCCGCCTGCTGCCCCGCCAAGTGCGCCTCCGTCGCCGAACGGGTCGAGGGGCAGCACACGATCGTCTTCTGCCAGTACCGTGCCGAGCAGGCCGCGATCTCCGCCGCCCTCACGGGCGACCACCTCGTCATGTCCGGTGCCACGCCCGCCCGCGAGCGCGCGGAGATCTTTGCCCGCTTCCGCAAGGAGCGCCTGCCGCTCCTGATCACCTACAACACCGGCAGCTTCGGCCTGAACCTCCAGCACGTGGCCTCGGCCCACCTCGCCTCGCTGCCCTTCGACTTCGGGCAGGTCGAGCAGGCCCGCAGCCGGATCCGCCGCCTGGGCCAGAAGAACGCCCTCGTCTACACGACGCACACCTCCGACCTGGGCATCGACGCCCTCGTCGCCCGCAACCTGGGCAAGAAGGAATGGCTCGCGCAACTGATGCGCCGGGAGATCGACCCGTCCGGGATCCTGTAGAAGCCGTATCCCGAAATGGGATACAGTGGGGGTGTGGGGCCGCTCCGTTCCTGGGCAGTCCCGCATCCCGTCTCCTGTGCGGCAGTACCGAGAATGGAGGAAGGCCCCGATGAAGAAGAGCAAGGCCATCGACGTCTGGGAGGCGACCCGGCGGCGGCTGGGCGTCGTCTTCCGGGACTTCGACAACATCGTGGTCGCGTTCTCCGGCGGCAAGGACTCCGGCGTGATGCTCAACGCGACCCTCGCCTACATGCGCGAGCACGGCATCACGAAGAAGATCACCGTGGTCCACTTCGACTACGAGGCCCAGTACCAGGCCACCACCGACTACGTCACCGAGGTCATGACCTCGAACCCGGACCTCATCGACCCCGTCTGGATCTGCCTCCCCATGGCCGTGATCAGCGAGGTGTCGATGTACCAGAGCCACTGGAAGCCGTGGGATCCGGAACTTCAGGACATCTGGGTCCGTCCCCTGCCCGACGCCTCCGGCGTCATCCACACCGGGAACGTTCCCGAGGGCTTCCCGGCGTACGACGGGGTGTGGGACTACACCTTCCAGGAGCAGGTCTCCCGGTGGCTGCACCGCCGCGCCGGCGCCGAGCGGACCGCCGTCCTCGTCGGGATCCGCACCCAGGAGTCCCACCACCGCCAGGCCGCGATCCACCGCGAGGACAAGCACGCCATGTGGCAGTCCTACCGGTGGACCACCAAGCTCAGCAACGGCGTCTACAACGCCTACCCGATCCACGACTGGAACGTCGAGGACATCTGGGTCGCGAACGGCGACCACCAGTGGTCCTACAACGAGCTCTACGACCTCTTCCACCTCGCCGGTGTCCCGCTCAATGACATGCGCGTGGCCAGCCCCTTCCGGGGCGAGGGGCAGGAATCCCTCAAGCTCTACCGGGAGATCGAGCCGGACACCTGGGGCCGCCTCGTCGGCCGCGTAAACGGCGCCAACTTCACCGCGATCTACGGCGGCACCAGGGCCATGGGCACGGGAAAGGTCAGGCTCCCCGAGGGGCACACCTGGAAGTCCTACGCGGTCTTCCTCTGGAAGACCCTCCCCGAGGAGCGGCGGGAGGAGATGTTCCCGAAGATCCGCACCACCATGCGGTACTGGACCGTCACCGGCGGCGCACTGACCGCCGGCACCGTGGCGAACCTGCGGGAGAACCCGCCCGAGGACGCCGAGGTCGAGTTCCTGGGCGCGCCCACCGACAACCGCAAGCGCAAGACCCCGATGGAGATCGTGCGTTTCTCCCGCTACCCCGACGACCTCTCCGGCCGCGGGCCGGTCGCGGAGGTCCCGGACTGGCGGCGCATGGCCGTCTGCTTCCTCAAGAACGACTGGCAGCTCAAGGGCATGGGCTTCGGCCAGACCGCGATCCGGCACACCCAGAGGGTCAAGGCCCTGGAGAAGCTGAAAGAGACCCTGTGATGGCCACCCGTACGAAGAAGCCGGCCCAGCAGTCGTTCCACAGCCCCGTCTACGACGTGCGCCCCGTCCCGCTGGACCAGGTCCGGGCGAACAACTACAACCCGAACAAGGTGGCGCCGCCGGAGCTGACGGGGCTGGAGCACTCGATGTGGGTCGACGGCATCACCCAGCCCGTCGTCACCGTCCACAACACGGCCACCGGCATCTACGAGATCGTCGACGGCTACCACCGCTGGCGCACCGTGTGCGAGTCCGCCCGCATCCGCGAGCGGGAGAAGGACACGCTCCCCGTCGTCGTCCTGCGCGGCAAGGACGACGACGAGCTCAAAGCCTCCACCGTCCGCCACAACCAGGCCCGGGGCGCGCACGACGACGAGCTGATGTCACGGCTGGTCGCCCTGCTCATCGACTCCGGCATGACGCCCAAGTGGACCATGCGTCAGCTGGGCATGGAGCCCGACGAATTCCGCCGGCTCCTCCAGCTGACCGGGATCGCCCGGTACTTCTTCGGCACCGGCGCCGTGGACATCGAACCCCCCGCCAGCACCCCCCGCTGGCAGGAGGAGCCGGGGCCCGACACCCCGGTGCAGCAGGTCCTCCCGCTCCACACGCCCCGTACGGGCGCGCCCTCGGACAGCCCCGTCTACCGGGTCCAGGCCGTCCCGATGAGCAAGGTCCGCGCCAACAACTACAACCCCAACCAGATGACCCCGCAGCGTCGTCGGCTCCTGCGGACCTCGGTCTGGGAGGACGGCTTCACCCAGCCCGTCGTCGCCCACTACCTCCCCGACGAGGACATCTACGAGATCGTCGACGGCTACCACCGCTACCTCACGATGCGCGACACCCCCCGCATCCGCGCGCGGGAGAACGACCTGCTGCCCGTCGTCGCCCTCGAGGGCGACCTGCCCCACATGATGAGCTCCACCGTCCGCCACAACCGCTTCCGCGGCACCCACAGCGTCCTCCTCACCCGGGACCTGGTCCGCGACGTCGCCCGCACCAAGTCCGACACCTGGGTGCTGAAGCACATCGGCATCGGGGCCGAGCAGCTGCTCCGGATGAAGGACGACCGGCCACTGGCCTCCGTCCACGCCGGCCGCGGCTACAGCGAGGGACACCCCGATGCCTGAGAGCCCCGTCACCCTCCGCCTCGACGAGCGCGCTCTCGCCCGCATCGACGCCTCCAGGAATCGCACCGAAGCACTCCGGGCAGCCCTCGAACAGATCGCCCGCGGCGAGATCCCCGACCACCGCCGCCCGGTCCTCACGCAGATCTCGGCAAGGCTCCCGCGCGACCTCGTCCGCCGGGCCCGCGACCGAGCCGCCGACCACGACATCAGCCTCGCTGAAGCCGTCGAAGCCGTCACCCTCGGCACCACCCTCCACCCCGGCGACATCCCCGGATGACCGCCCGGCCCCCGCGCCACCACCAGGCACCACGCCGGAAGGAAGCATGATGGCGAACGATTTCGACAACGAGTTTCAGGTCAGGGCCGATTTCTTCGACGGCGGCCGGGCCGAGGCTGCGCGGGACGTGCCCTGGAGCGAGCTGGCGGTGCGCTACCCGCGCGTCGCCTGCTACGACCAGTGGGACGCGTACCCGAACGGAGAGCGAAGCAGTGAACCGCTGCCCGTTCCGGAGCTCTTCACCGGCGCCGTCGTCGTCATGGCCAGCGAGATCCGCGCAGGCGACATCATCGTGGGCTTCATCGGTGAGGACTGCCTCGACCCGGAGAAGACCGACCTTGAGGTCACCCTGGTCGAGACGGACAGGGGCGGGGTCCTCGTCCCCGCCCCTCAATGGCTCGACCGCCGGTCCGTGACATTCGGGCTGCCCGACGTCGCAGCGAAGATCGCCGACGTCTACCCGGAAATCGACGAACACGACCCGCTGGCACACACGGACTCCGACCCCATGATCATCATCCGAGCCGTCCGGAACTGAGTCAGCGGACAGCAGGCAGCGAACGGGCCGCCGGGAGAAACTCTCCTCCCGGCGGCCCGTTCCTGTGCCTCCCCCTCTGTCTCAGTCCGCGGCGTGGGTTCAGGCGCTGGGCACCAGGCCGGGCAGACGGTGCTCGCCCTTGGTGCAGCCGGTGAAGGGTCCGCCGGACCCGCGCAGTTCACGCAGGGCGGGGTCCATGTGGTCGCGGTGCCAGACCGAGGGCCCGGTGTGTGTCGACTGCTGACCAAGCGTGCGGCCCTCCCTCGGCCGGGGCCGACCTCCTCGGCGGCGGCCAGGGGCGGGCGGAGTCGAGGGCCCTCGCGTCCGCCGCCGCGCGGGAACGGACAGCTCCCTGATCGGTCGGGGTCGCTCGGCAGAACCGTCCTGCATATACCTGCTCCCACAGTCCGGCGGACCGGAATGCGGAAGACGGCCCGCGCTCCCGTTCCCGGCTCTACCGTGAGGGTATGACGCACGACCATCTCATCGCGCCCGCCACGGCATTGACCGCACGGGCCGAGTACGACACCGACTGGCACGTCTACATCGACGACCCCGCCCAGGGCCCGCTCGGCTACTGCACCGGCACCGGCCCCGACGACCCGTTCGACCCCGACGCCGCCACCCGGGCCCTGGAGCAGGACGGCTGGCGCGTCATCGGTTCCTGGGTGAAGACGCCCCTGACGCACGAGGCCCCGTTCACCGCAGCGGTCGAGATGGCCGGAGCGTAGCCAGGGGTACGAGCCGAGCGGTTCACTCCGTCGGCGCTGTCCCGGGTAACGGCGCCGGCCGTTGATGAGATATGGGCAAAAGAGATAAGAGGCCGCGTAACCGGCGGGTCGGGCCGCAGAACCCGGCGAGCCGCCCGGCGACAGTCGCCCCGGGAGCCGGTGCTGGTCCCGGGGCGGTGAAGACCTGTACCGACGGGTGCGGCTGCTCAGCGCCGACCCCGGGGTACTCCCGGTGCAGGGGCTACCAGCTCGATCACCGGGACGGGTCCATGTCGTGCACCCGGGGGCCGGAGTGCCCCGGAGTCGCGCTCCCGCACCGGGGATGGCGCGACTGTGCCGACGGTGACGGGTGCCCCGCCTGCTCCGGCCGGATCACCTGGGTCTGCGGAAGCCGATGAGCGAGACAGTGACGGTCGGCCGCCGGGCCCTCGCCCGCCGGACCTGGGCGGCGAGGGTCCAGGCGTCGATCGCACGGGCCGTCCAGTGCTCCCTGTGCCCGGAGGGCACCCCGGAGAACGGGCTGGACATCCTCGATCGGCGCGCTGGTCACCGCCTGGGCCATCCAACTTCACGCGCGGTGATCCGACGGCCGAGTCCTTGCCGGGGACGGGAGGCTGTCTCCGGCACCGTCCTGCCGCTTCACTCGATCGGATGGAGTCGCCCGGATCGGCGGCAGTCTTGGGCACTGACCATGAGAATGCGCCGGTGAACATCATTTCCAGATCGGTGTCAGCCGTGCTGGGAGCGGGTCTGCTCCTGGCCATGACCAGTTGCACAGTTGAGTCACCGCGTCGGCATTCTGAGCGGCTGCAGAAGGCCTCAGGGCTCAAGGTCTTCCAGATCGACACCACCAAGGACCTATGGGCGAAGACCTCCGAGCAGACTCCTTACGAGCAAGGCGACCGCCCGATCAAAGTCAAGGTGAAGACGCTCCCCAACGGTTTGGAACGGGTCGAGCTTTCCGGTGTGAGTCTGGCCAATTACCTGCGATTGCTCGACTATGACGCGCACGGTGGGCCCGGCGGTGATGCCCCCTGGAGTCGGAAGCGGGAAGCCGAGTCCATCCGTATGTACGACGAGATCTCCGGAGTGCTGGACCGGGCTACCAAGCGGCCGGAGCCGGATGAGCCACCCCTGCGGGTCGTTGTCGACACGGCCTACCTCGATGTCAAACCTTTGTCGGGGAAATGAATACCCAGATCGGGCGGGTTCTGATCAATTCCGGATAGATCGTGAATCTCGGCCGGAACGGGTCAGTGCCCGGTCCGGCCTCGCCGACGTCAGAACCGGCTGTACAGCCGCTGCCGCGGGTGGGTAGGCACCGAAGGCCACCACGTGCGTGGCCCCTTTTCCGGTCGCCGCCGAGCGGATCGAAGGCCGGTCGCTGTCGGGCATGGACCGTCATCATCGTGGCGCGGCACCACACCAGTCCTCTACTCGCAGTAGAGTGCAGGTATGGCAGACGAAACGAGCATCAAGGTGAGTACGGCAGCGCGCGACCGGCTGTCCGCGCTGGCGGCCGAGCACAACACTACGATCCGGCAGCTCGTCGAAGAGCTTGCTGCAGGTCGGCCGACCCAGGCCGAGTACGCCAAGCGAGCCGAGCAGGCCCGCGCCGAGCTCGCCTCGATCCTGGGAACCGTGCCGAGCGAGCAGGCCGAGCAGAAGGCCCGCGGCCTGCTCCAGCGTCTCGGCGCCCGCCAGAACTCGGCGGCCGCGTAGTGGGGCCTGTCGCGGTCGTCCTCGACCACACGACCGCCACCGCCCTCCACGATCCCAAAGACCCGCACAACGAGGCCGTCGCCGCGTTCTACGTCCAGGCCTCCGGCGGCCTGGGCATCCTCTACACGCCGGTGCTCTCCCTCACCGCCGGCGACACCGAACGACCCGGTCTCCTCGCCTACATCCAGGGACTGCGGTTCATCACGATCGAGCCGTTCGACATCGCCGCCGCGCTCACCGCTACCGAGTTGTTGCACACCGGGCACCCCTGGGCGGCCGTCCACGCCATCCACGCCGCCCGCCCCAGCGCCGACTTCCCGGCCGGCCGTTTTCTCCTCACCCTCACCCCCGAGCTCTACGAGGGAACCGGTGTACAGGCGGTCCACCCCGACCAGTAGTACGCCCGGCAGGGAAGAGTCGTCTGTCGGCCCTCGTTGCTGCGGTCTCGCCGACCAGAGCGCGAACACCGGCAGCGAGACGTGGAGGGGGAGGGGCAAGCACACCGGTGAGGTCGTGGCGGGACGGAATGTGAGGGCTGCCGCCAGGCACCCGCACCCACATGGCGGGGCTTCGCGGCATCGGAATGGGGCCCGGTCACCGCCCGACCTGGTCGCTGTAGGAGGCCGCGGTCTACCGGGGCACCGTGACGGCCGAGTCGGACGGCGGCCGGCCGCTGTGGCGGGTGCAGGACAGCCGCGAGGCCCATCGCAACGTGGACGACGCGGTCCGTTCGACGCGATCACCGCCTGTCCGCGGATCGCGGACGCTCCGGGGCGGGGTGTCCGCGATCCGCGACCACTGATTGAAATGGCAAGGCGGGCCGCCCGAGAAAATCTCCGGGGCGGCCCGCTCGGTTACCGACAGGACGACGAACACAGCGACGACCGCTGGACCCCCGGCCGACTGGCACCAGGCCGCCGTCTTCAACGCTCACGAGGCGCTACACCTCCATCGGGCACGCCGAGTTCATCGAGCAGGCCCTGGGCGACGAGAGCGACGGGGGCATTCTGCACTCCCCTGTCGCCCCCGTCGTTCCCACAGCGGAGGAGCAGGCATGACGCACGGCACGGTTCCGCCCTGCCAGAGCGAGGCCCCCGAGACGCTGTGCCACGCACCCGACATCTACGCCACCGATCTCACCCACGGGGACGCTGAGGAACTCCGGGCCTTACTGCGGGCGCGGTGCGACGAGATCTATGGCCGCTACCGGCCGGGCACCGCCGAGGCCCGTCTGGTGCCAGGCCGCCACCTCCCACACGGCCCTGCGCCGCGCCCGCGCCGAACGCGCCCGGGCCACCGTGCCTAACCCTCGGCAGGTGGCCGGTGAGTGGCGTGAGCTCAGAACTCGAACGGTGGGGTTTGGGCGGCGGGGGCGGCTCCCTGGCGCGGTGCGGCTCCGTCCTGCCAGCGATAGAGGTCGCGCAGCAGGGAAATCTCGGCGCCGTGATGGATCAGCTCCCTGTTGACGTGCAGGACTCTGTTCTCCATGGGATACGGCTCGGGACCCATCGCGGGCGGATTGTCCAGGTCGGTGTCCGAGAGTTCGCGGACCCCCGCGTTCCATCTCCCGTACATCTCATCGAGCTGTTTGAGTGCCTCGTCGGCGGTTCCCGCGTAGGCGAACGCCTCGGCGTCGAAGTTCTGGCCGTCGAAGTACCACTCGACCCGATAGGCCAGGCACGAGACGATGATGTGTCCCAGCCGCCAGGCAATCGTGGTCACCGGCGCCGGCACCGGGGCCGAGGACGCGGAATCCATCATCCATTGCCCCGAACCTGCCGATATCGGTGCGGCCGACGTGCCACGTGGGCGGATGCTCCAGCAGCCGCGTACCGGCTCCCAGAAGTACTCCTCATCGGTAAGGCCGTCCAGCCGTGGCCGCAGATTCTTGTGCCAGTACCAGTCCAACTGCTCCGCGAGCCGCTCGCTTCTTGTCATTTCCGCACACTACAGACCGGTCGGGCCCGGCTGGTCGGACGAGGAGAAGGCCGTACCCAAAGCCACCTGAGGATACGGGTACGTACCCGTATCCTTGAGGGATGGGAAGGAGCACGATGATGTCCGATGCCAATATCCGTATTCCCGAGGAAGCCAAAGACCGGCTGGCCGCGATCGCGGCCGCCGAAGGCCTGTCGCTGCGCGCGTACCTGGCACGTCTGGCCGAGACCATGCTCACCCCGGCCGAGCGTGCCGAGCGTGCCGAGCAGGCCAGGGCCGCACTGAAGAAGTGGAACGGCTACGCCCCCACCGCTTCCGAGGAGAGCGACCTGGACAGTGAGCTGGACCGTCGCCTGGCCCGGGTGACGGGCCGGTGAGCGACGCCATGCACATCGTCCTGGACGACACCGCCATGACCGCGGCCGGTCAGGGCAACATCCTCGCCTCCCGCCTGATCCACCGGGCGCATGCCGAGGCGGGCTGGTTCCTGTACGCCCCGGCATGCGCGCTCGTCGAGGCCGACCGGGCGCGGCCCGGTACGGCCGAGCACCTGGCCGCGCTGCCGGGCATCACGGTTCTGGACCTGGACCTGTCCGCCGCGCTGGCTCTCGCCCGGCAGGAGACGTGGGCGGCGGCCCACAGCCAGTTCGCCGCGCAGCCCACCCCCGACCGCCCGGACGGGGCGATCATCGCCACCACGTCCCCGAAACGGTGGGAGGGCGAGCCCGTGCGCGTCCTGGACCTCAACACCTGAACAGAGCGGTCCGGCCGCGGACAGGCCGCCACGGCACCCTGACCGCCACTCGTATGCGGTGAGCGGGTGGGAGTGCCGGGCGCCCCGGCCACCGGGGGCAGCGCCCCCAGTTCGATAACACCCTCACCGTGGCCACACCCGAGCTCTCCCCGACTCGCCGCTACGAGGAGACCGCGCAGAAGACCGACCGCGAGTTCGGCATCGTCAGGAGCGATCTGACCGCGCTGCGTCTGCAGGTCGGGAATCTCGACCAGAAGGTCGACGGCCTGGGCGAGCGCCTGGACGGGCTGGAGCAGAAGATCGACGGGTTCCTGGTGGAGCAGCGCGGCGTGAATGCCACCCTGGTCGAGCTGCTCTCGGGCCTTGTCGGCAAGGACGCCTCCTCCGGCTGACCTGTTTGCCGGGGATCCTCACCGATCACCGTTGGCGCGGGGCTGTCCGTCTCCGTCCCGCTGTATGTCGCCTTGATCGGCCCTGGCCGGGTGCTGCCTGGTCAGGGCCGATGTACGTGTGCGGGTCAGTTCCTGGTGCGCAGGTGGTTCTGGCGGGCCTGGACCACGGTGTGCCAGGTGGAGCGGACGTGGTCGGTGGTTGTGGTCCAGCGGGTGGTTGAGGGTTCTGGCAGGGGCAGGCCGGCCATGAAGTGGGCGATGTCGGTGTAGTACGTGTGGTCGCCGTCGGCGGCGAGTGTGGCCAGGCGGTCGAGGGCGTTGCGGGTTTCGGCTTCTTGTGCGCGGACGGTGTGGTGGAAGACGTCGGTGAGACGGGGCAGCAACTCCGCGAAGGCCGGGGCCTGGGCAAGGCGGTCCGGGGCGATGCCGTGCACGGCATCGCAGCCGGCTCGATGACGGCGTTCGGCTGGACGTACTCGTTGAAGACCACGGTGCCGCGGCGGTCGACGGCGGCGATCTGCACCGCGTACGCGGGTCCACGACGACGGGCGGCGCAAGGAACGGATCGCGTCGTCCACGTTGCGATGGGCCTCGCGGCTGTCCTGCACCCGCCACAGCGGCCGGCCGCCGTCCGACTCGGCCGCCACTGTGCCCCGGCAGACCGCGGCCTCCTACAGCGACCAGGTCGGGCGGTCGGTGTCCGCGGGCCGTACGAACCGCACCTGCTGCTTGTCGACGTCACGGACGAACAGGTCGTCCCAGGTGGCCGGGTTCTCGACCTCCGCGTCCCACACGGTCACCGCGGTCTTCCTCTCCCTGTGAAGGGGCCCGGCGGCGGGTGCATCGGCCGGACGCGGCCGCCGAGCCCGTTCAGTGTCATTCACTCGTCTGCGGCTTCGGTGTCGAATCCGGCTTTCACGCGGCGGCGACTGCCGACGACAGGGCTTCGAACCGGTGGACCATGCGCTGAGAGCTGACGGTGCCGATGAGCCCTTCGGCCTGATCGAGGAGTTCGCGTGCCTGGTCGCCGTCGCCGCACTGGTGGACGGTGTCGGCCAGGTCGAGCACTGCGTGGAGGTGGTCGCGCGGGTAGTCGGGCGCGGTCGCCTCGACGCGGCTGCGCAGGAAGGGGACGGCCCGCGTGGGCTGTTGGCAGGCGAGCCAGGCCCGGCCGGTGGCGGCGTCCACGGAGTCCTTCGTGAGCCAGGTCGCCCACCACGGTGTGCGCTCGTCCGGAGAGCCGAGGTGAAGCAGCGCTTCGTCGCGGGAGCGGAGGACCGCGTCAGGGTCGTGCCGCCGTCCTGCGGCGTAGATGCGCCGCTCGCCCATCACCGCGGCCGCTGCGGACGGAAGGTCCGGCGTCCGTGCAGCGATGTCAAGGAGTGCGGCGGCGTCGTTGTGGTGGCCCAGCCACGCGGCCTGATACGCGGTGGAGGCGACGAGGTTGGCGGTCGCGTGACGGGTGGCCAGTGAGGTGCCGGCATCGCGGGCCAGGCGCATGCCGGTGTGGTAGATGCGCTGTGCCTGCGGGTGCTGGCGGGCATCGAAGCACATCCAGCCGACCTGCTCGCTCAGCTCGATGTAGGCGGTGTGGAGCCGGTCGGCGAGGGGCCCGCGGCCACGGGACTGTGCCACGACCCGGGATGCGCTCTGCCATATACCGATGCCCCAGGTGAGGTCGCCGCTGGCGCTGCCGGTGGAGTCGTCGATCTCCCTCAAGTCGCGAACGGCCCGTTCGATCGACCCAACGAGCCGTTCGCTCAGCTGGCCGGAAGAGGCGGCGGAGGCTTCCGCCATCGGTCCGAGCAGCAGCGCGAGGGCGGGGGCGGTGGCTGCGGCTCCGGTGAGCATGAGCAGGTTGCGGCGGTCCATCAGGTCTCCTTGGCTGATCTCCTGGAGCAGGGCCTCCAGGGGGGCGTCGCCGGGCGCGTCGAGGTGACGGTGACGGGTCCGGGGGCGATGAAGGTCCCATCCGACGTCGGCCGCGGTGATGCACCGTCCAGCCCTCGCGGTGAGAACGGCCAGGGCGTCCGCCTGATTGTCGGGCTGCGGGAGAGAGGGGGTCTCGCGCAGCCAGGGGTAGGCCGCCTTCGGGCTGAGGGGGGAACAGCCGCGGCGGGCCCGCCGCTGGTTGATGCGGGCGATGAGCTGCTCCGGCCGCATCCCCAGCTGCTGTAACAGGGCGCCGAGCACATTGGCCGGCGGGGCGTCAACCGCTGCTGGCTCCATGGGCACTCCAAGTCCGGCGGGGTCCTGGCCGGAAGGTACCACCGCTCAAGGGACCGCCAGAAGACGGGACGAATGGGACCTGGTGTACGTACACCAAGCAGCAAAACCGGTGCCCGTACACCGACTTGGTGTGTGCACCGAGTACACCGCGGCGACCTCTCGCGATCACGCCTCCGCCTCCGCTTGTCTGTCTCACCTCACAGGACTGTGGAGGTGAGGGATGCGAGCAGTGATCTTCGGCGCGTCAGGGCTCCTGGGCCGCTCCGTGATGGACGCCTTCGGCGACATGACCGTGACGGGCACCGCCTTCAGCCGGAGTGCCAGCCCTCTGGTCGCGGTCGACGCGACGTCGGCCGACGCCATCGCGCGGCTGCTCGGCCGGGTGCGGCCGGACGTCGTCGTGAACTGCGTGGGCGAGCGCCGCCCCGCGGTGTGGGCAGCGGCGCCGGACCGGGCCCGGGCAGGAAACGTGGATGCGGCCCGGCTGATCGCCGAGGGCGCCCACGGGTGCGGGGCCCGGCTGGTGCACATCTCCAGCGACTACGTCTTCGACGGGACGGCGCCGCCCTACCGGCCCGACCGTCTCCCGAACCCGCTGAACGCCTACGGCCGGTGGAAGCTGCTGGCCGAGCACGCCGTGCATGCCGCCTGCCCGGACGCGGCGATCCTGCGGCTGCCCGTGCTGTACGGGCCCGTGCGGTTCGCGGCCGAGACGAACCTGACCGAGATCGCCCGCCAGGTCGGCGCCGGGGCCCCGGTCGAGCTGGACGACGTGTGTGTCCGCTACCCCACGCACGTGGACGAGGCCGCCGGGGTGTGCCGCCGGCTCGCCGGGGCCCTCCTGCAAGGGCAGCGTCTGGGCTCGGTCGCCCACTGGAGCGCGGAGCAGGGCCTGACCAAGTACCGGATGGCGCTGCTGATCGCGCGCAGGTTCCACCTGCCGGCCGGTCACGTCCGCGCCGGGGCGGCGGACGCAGTGTCCGGGGACCGGCCGGTCGACTGCCATCTGGACTGCCAGGACCTGCCCGCGGCCCTGGGCCCGGTCCGCCGCCGACTGTTCGACATCGAGTTCCCGCCCGCGGTCGATCCCTGGCTGACCACCTCCGGGCCCGCTGCGGGACGAAGGAAGGACGCATCATGACCACGCTTCTGTACGAGGACTTCGCCCGCGCGTACGTGACCGAGGTGGGCGAAGCCGTCCGCCGCATGCTCACCCGCCACGCCGAGGCCGTCGGCCTGCTGGCCAGGGCCACCGCCGGCGGCGGGGAGATCCGCGCCTTCGGTAACGGCGGCTCCTCGGCGATCGTCCGCTCGGCCCTTCTCCAGCTCCACGCGCAGGCCGGAGTGCCGGTGAACGACGCGATGATGAGCCCGGCGACCCTGGCCTACACCGCGCAGCGGGACGAGTTCCGCACGGCCTTCGCGCGGTCGCTCGCCCGGGACATCGACCGGGTGGACCTGGTCGTTGTCGCCAGCGTCAGCGGCCGGTCGGCGAACATCCTCGAGGCCGTCCGGCTCTGCGCCGAACACCGCGTGCCGGTGCTGGCGCTGGTGGGCGGCGACGGCACCCAGATGGAGCTGGCCGACGGCATGGTCTGGGCGAGTGGGACCACGGACCAGCAGATCAGCGAGGACGCCATGCTGACCGTGCTGACCCTGGCCGCCGCGCTCGGCCCCGGCACCCAGCCGCTGCCGGCCCGAGCGGAGAGGCACCTGCACGCCCTGGCCGCGGTCGACACCGAACTGCTGGGAGCCTTCCTGCGGGAGGCGACCGAAGAGGTCGCGGACGCGATCCGCAACCGGCGCCGGATCTACGTGCTGTGCCCGGACGGCGGGCCTCTCGCCCTGGTCGGCGAGCACTTCGCGCACAACCTGCGCTGGGACGCGCCGCTCGGCGTCGACGGGGTGCAGTCCCCGCTCGTCGTCTGCGATCCCTCGCTGGCCGACATGAGCGCGATCCTCAACGACCATCCCGACCCCGCCCACGGCGTCCGCCACCAGCTGAGCAGCGCCGGCCTCGAGGACGTGGTCTTCCTCCTGGCCTACGACTCGGCCGGCAGGACGACCCGCGAGGCCGTCAACGCCGCCACCGTGGCGGGCACCCGGCCGTTCCTCCTGCACCGGGACGGCCCCGGCCGCTCCGGCGCCGGGGCGCGTCATTTCCGGCTGCCGCGCGTCGACGACTTCGCGCTCGGGGCCCTGGTGCAGTCCCTCGCCCATCTGCTCTGCCGGACCACCCGCGCCACGCTCACGGCGGACTCGGCCGCCGCTCTGTCGCCCGACGACCTCATGGCCCGCGACCTGGCGCCGCTCCGCGAACTCTCCGACACCCCGTTCCTGTGACGAAAGGGCCCCACCATGTCCGCACGTGAGATCCACACCGACATCGTCCGCCTCCCCCGCAGCGAGATCGCCGCCCTGTCGCGCATCCCGGTCGCCTCCATCGTGGACGCCCTCGGCAAGACCGGCGCCCTCTCTCACTGCCTGCGCCTTCAGACCCCCGGGCTGGTCCTGTGCGGCAGCGCCGTCACCGCGCTGGGCCCGGACGTGACCGTACGCCGCGCGGCGATCGACCTCGCCCAGCCCAGCGACGTCGTCGTGGTCGCGGCCGGAGGCGGCAAGGAACGCTCATGCTTCGGGGGCGTGACCGCCGCACACATGCAGACCCGCGGCATCGCCGGCGTGTTGGTCGACGGCATGGTCCGCGACCTCTCCGAGCTGCGCCGCATCGCCTTCCCCACCGTCGCCCGCGGCACCACCCCGCTCAACTACGACTACCCCGCCGGCCGCCAGGACGGCGCGGTCAACGTCCCCGTGGACATCGGCGGCGTCCGCATCACCCCCGGCGACGTCGTGGTCGGCGACGAGGACGGCACGGTGATCGTCCCCCGCGACCAGGTCGTGACCGTCATCGCCAAGGCCCGCGCGTCCCAGGCCGCCGAGGAGAAGAAGTGGTGGGCCCGCCGCGGCCAGAGCCTCGGCGCCGTGCAGCAGCTCACCGACTCCGGCTACAAGATCAGGTGAGGAGATCCCCGATGACCGACCACACCCAGCTTGCCGCCACCTTCCGGCGGTTCGCCGACCAGCAGGCCACCGGCCTGTCCCCGCTGTACGCCACCCTGTCCCGCGCGGCAGCCCGCACCCCGGAGCTGCTCGACCTCGCGGCCCACACCCAGCCGGGACAGCCCGCCCCCAACATGCTGCTCGCGGCCGTCCACCACATCCTGCGCCGCGGCGTGAAGCACCCGCTCGCCCCCCACTTCACCGGCCACGAGGACCTGACCGAAGACCGCGCCGCCGACCTGCTGACAGACTTCTGCCGCCGCCACGCCGGACGGATCCGCCGGATCATCTCCACCCGGTCCGTCCAGACCAACGAGGTCAACCGCTGTACCGTCCTTCTGCCCGCCTTCGCCGCGCTCCAGCAGCAGCTCGACGACGGCCGGCCGATCAGGATCGTGGACGTGGGCGCCAGCGCCGGGCTGACCCTGCTCTGGGACCGCTACACCTACGACTACAACGGGCACCGGCTCACCCTGCCCGACAGCGACCCGGACACGGTCCTGCACTGCGAGGTCAAGGGCGCCATGCCGCCGCTGTCCCTGGACGCCACGAGGTTCGTACGCCCGGTCGGGATCGATCCGAGTCCGGTGGACGTCACCGACCGCGAGGCCACCGAGTGGCTGGTCAGCCTCACCTGGCCCGAGCAGACCAGCCGGATGCACACCCTGAACTCCGCCCTGGCGCTGGCCGCGCGCACCCCGCCGACGATCCTGGCCGGCACGGCACAGGACCACCTCGCCGACGTCGTCGACCAGACCCCCGACGACCAGCACCTGGTCTTCGTCTTCTCGTGGTCGATCTACCAGATCTTCGGCTCGCCGGGCGGCCGGGAACGCCTCGTCGACACCCTCGCCGAACTGAGCCAGCAGCGCCCGCTGCACGAGATCTCCATCGGCCACTTCGGCCAGGACACCCCCCGCATGATCATGGCCCACCACGACGGCGGCGTGAGCCGCTCCGACATCGTGACCCACTGCGACGTCTACGGCACCTGGCTCGACTGGCTGGCCACCCCGCCCGCCCGGCCGAGCGCCTGACGGGAGGGACGTCATGTCACGCACCATCACCAGGGCGGTCGTGGCCGCCGGCGGAGCCGGGACCAAGATGGCCCCGATCACCCGCATCATCCCCAAGGAGATGCTGCCCGCCGCAGGACGGCCGATCCTGGAGCACCTGGTCCACGAGCTGCGTACGGCAGGTATCACCGACGTCCTGTTCGTGATCTCGGCACGCAAGCCGCAGATCCCGGCCTACTTCGGCAGCGGCACCGCGTACGGCATGGACTTCTCCTACCGGGTCCAGGACGACGGCGCCGGCCCCGGCGCCCCCGTCCTCGCCGCCGAGACATGGACCCAAGGCCAGCCGTTCGTCCTCGCGTTCGGGGACAACCTGATCCGTGGCGCCGCCGACCGCGAGACCCCGCTTAAGCGGCTCGTCTCCAGCACGTCGGACTGCTCCGCCCTGACCCGCGTCTTCCCGGCGGACGGCGTCCCCGCGCACGAGACCCTGCTGGGCGCGGCCGACGCGCCCGGGACCGGGCCGGCCGCAGTCGCCTTCGACAACGGCCTCCTGGACCACGCCGGTGCCCCGTGGGTGCACGCCTGCGCCGCCCGCTGGGTGCTGGGGCCGTTCGTCTTCGACGCCCTGCGGGCGTGCCCGCCCCGCCCGGGCGGCGAGCTCTACCTCATCGACGCCATCCGGCGCTGGATCGCCGCCGGCAACGACCTCACGGCGCTGCCGCTCCGGCCGGACGACCTCCGGTTCAACTGCGACAACTGGGAGACCTACCACGATGCCGTCGCCGACCTACGCCCATGAACGCCCCGCACTCCCGCACATCCAGGCGCACGTCCACGACGCCGACACCCTGCCTGCGGGCACCCGGTTGGTCCTCTTGGAGAGCCCGTTCCAGAGGCCCGGAACGCAGGTCACCCTGATCTGGCCCGAGCAGCGTGTGCGCCGGGTGGTGCTCGCTCTGCCCGTAGAGAAGGGCGACGGGCGCAAGTACGGCCACAGCCTCGCCGAGATCGGGCGGCTCCCGGCTCACCTGCGTGACGGGACCGTCTTCGCCGCACCGACGTTCAGCGAGTCGCCCTGGCTGGTCAACCACGCGACCCGGGCCGACTGCCGGCAGGAGGACCACCTCGTCCGCGTGGTCGTGCCGACCGTCCTGGCCATGCTCGGCACGCAGGTGCGGCCGCCGGTGCACCTGCTGGGATTCAGCAAGGGCGGCTTCGCCGCTCTCAACCTGCTGACCCGGCACCCCGGCCTCTTCGCTGTCGCCAGCGTCTGGGATGCCTCACTGCTCAGCGACCGTCCGCCGCACCCGCAGCTCGTGGAGGTCGCCGGCAGCACCGCACGGCTCGACGAGTACGACGTACGCCAGAACCTGCGCCGCCACGCCCGAGCTCTCCAAGGGGCCCGCCGTATCGCGCTCGGGGGCATCGGCACCCTGGAAGCCGACTGGACCGCCGGCCGCCAGCTCCTCGAAGCGCTCGGCATCCCCCACGACGCCTACCGGGACGCCCCGGCCAACCACCGGTGGGACACCGCGTGGCTCGCTCCCGCCCTCCGGCACCTGCTCGCCCTCGAAGCCGGCTCCCTCCCGGACCCCAGCGCCCGGGAGGAATGAAGCCGGGAAGGGTCAGTCCTTCAACAGCCCGTCGCGCACCGGAATCCAGTCCAGGGCGGAGCGGATGCCGTCCTCCAGGGACAGCTTCGGCGTCCACCCCAGCAGCTCGGCCGCCCGGTCGCTCTTGGTGTAGCCGCCGGCCACGTCACCGGGCCGCGGATCGGCGTCGAGGGTTTCCAGCGGGGTGCTGACGACGTTGTTGAACGCCTCGCACAGCTCTCGGACCGTGGTGCCGGAGCCGGTGCCGAGGTTGATGGCGATCGAGCGCTTGGATCCCGTGAGGACGGAGTCGAAGCGCTCGATCGCCGCGATGTGGGCCGCGGCGAGGTCCCAGACGTGCACGTAGTCCCGGATGCCGCTGCCGTCGCGCGTCGGGTAGTTCGTGCCCGTGATCGGGAACGGACGGCTTTCCTGGTGTGCCTGGATGAGTACGCCCAGGGCGTGGCTGGGCCGCTTGAGCTGGAGTCCGGTACGCAGCTTCGGGTCGGCCCCGACCGGGTTGAAGTACCGCAGCGACAGCACGCGCGGCCCCGCCACGGCGATGTCGGCGAACATCTCCTCGCACACGGCCTTCGTCCGCGCATACGGGCTCTGCGGCGCCAGCGGCGACTCCTCGTTGACGGACGAGCCGTCCTCCGCCTGGTAGATCGAGGCCGAGCTGCTGAAGATGATGCGGTCGCAGCCGTTGCGGTGCAGGTGGCTGACGAAGGCCAGGCTCTTGGCCACGTTCGCCTCGTAGTAGCCGATCGGGTCCGCGACGGACTCCGGCACCACGATCAGCGCCGCGCAGTGCACCACCGCGGAGATGTCCGGGTGCTCCGAGAAGATCCGGTCGACCAGTGCGCCGTCGGCGATGTCGCCCTCGTAGAAGGTGCGGCCCTCGGTGAACTCGCGGCGCCCTCGAACGAGGTTGTCGAGGATCACGGGGGTGATGCCCGCGTCCAGGCAGGCCGAGGCGACGGTGCTGCCGATGTAACCGGCTCCCCCGGCGATAAGGACCTTCACCACGATGTTTCTCTCCCGGCTTCGTTCCAGCCCCAGTAGGCGACCGGGCAAGGCTATCGGACAAACCAGGCGGGCTAGGGCGGCCTCTCGGCTGCCTCGCCGGGCCCGGTTTCACGGGACGCCGGATGCGCCGGCGTCCCGTCCGGGCGCCCTTCTACCAGCTCCGGTCACCGTGCCGTGGCGGTTCCCGGATTTCCGCGCCCGGTGTACAGCGGCGCCTCTACCGCCCAGCCCGACATGTGATCACGGGGGTGTGCGGAGGGGGCCGAACAGTGGGGCGCGATCTGGGCCTGGACGGGGTGGTGGACCACTTCACCCTGAACAGCGACAAGGCGGGCTGGTTACGGAACAAGACCGGGGCGACGAGGCTGGGCTTCGCCGTTCAGCTCAAATTCGCCTGCCCGGGTAGGCGGCGGCGCTACCGCGGAGCTGTCCGGTTCGTTACCAGCACATGACGAATTCCGAGTCGTACGAGGCGCTCGTCCGCTTCGCCTCCGGCCAGGCAGCCGAACGGCCCCCTTCTTCTCCAGTCGCCCCCGCCGGTCCGTCTGCCTCTCCCGTCGCGGTGCCGGGGAGACGAGTGCCGTTCGGGACGTCCCTCCCGGCTGATCTGCACAGGGCTTTCAAGGTCCGCTGCATCGCCCGTGACATCCGGATGCAGGACGCGGTGGAGCAGGCGGTGCACACCTGGATGGAGCGGCATCCGGAATAGCGGGTCATCTCGCCGTGGCCTCCGTGTCGGGCGGGCGCGATATCGTGAAGCCCCTGATGTCTGTTGTTCTCATGATCCGACAGGAGCGTTCCGCGTGCCCGAGGACCCCATCGCACACAGCGAGCTCGCTGCGCTCACCCGGCGTTTCGAAGAGGTCGCGGACCAGCACGGCCGTGAGTTCGGGATCATCAAGTCCGACCTGACCGCGGTGCGCCTGCAGATCGGCAACCTGGACCAGAAGGTCGAGGCTCTCGGCAAGAAGATCGACCGGAACCAGGCCCAGATCATTGAGCTGCTGACCGAGCTCGTGGGGCGTCGTACCGACGGCGCCGGCTGACTTTTCCGGGCCCGGTGCCCGGTGATCCATGTACGGCCCCGACCAGGCGCATCTGGTCGGGGCCGTCGCACGTATATGGGTCAGTTTCCGGTGTGCAGGTGGTTCTGGCGGGTCTGGACCAGGGTGTGCCAGGCGGAGCGGACGTCGTCCTCGCTCGTGGTCCAGCGGGTGGTCGAGGGCTCGGGCAGGGGCAGGTCGGCCATGAAGTGGGCGATGTCGGTGAAGTAGGCGAAGTCGCCGGCGGCGGTGAGCGCGCGCAGGCGGCCGATGGTGGCGGTCAGGTCCTGGCTTTCGTCGCGGACGGCGTGGTGGAAGGCGAGGGCGAGCTCCACGAAGCGGTGGAGGAAGGGGAGTCCCGCGCTGTCGATGTCGGTATGCAGGCCCTGGGCGCGGCCGGGGACGCTGTCGGTTCCGGCGTCCTTGATCAGGGCGACGACCTGGGCGAGGAGGGTGTTGGAGCGCTGGTCGAGGCCGGTCAGGAGCTGGTGGGCGAGGGCGAGCTCGTCGCCGGCCCGGGCGGGGTCGGCGAAGGAGAGGGCCAGGGCGAGGCGGACCTGCGTCATGGCGCGCTCGCCCGCGGCGCCGTGCTGTTCGGCCTCGGCCCGGCCGGCCTCGAAGGCGGTGACGGCGGCTGTGGTGTCGGCCTGGGACCAGTGGATGTCGCCGAGGACGCGGTGGTGGCGGCCCTTCCACCCGAGGTCGGGGACGGCGGCCAGGGCGGTGGGGAAGTCGCCGCTGAGGCGGGCGAGGTTGGCCAGCCCTCGGCGGGCCTTGGGCGCGAGGCGGCCGCCGGTGTCGGCGACCTGGCGCATGCCGGTGCGGGCGGCGGCGTTCTGGCTGAGGTCCTTGTGGGCCTTGGCCCGGTAGTAGAGGGCCATCTCGGTCAGCTCTGCGGGCAGCAGGCCGGTGTCCAGGACGGCGGTGAGGCGGTCGGCGGTGTGCTGGCGGTGTTCGTGCTGGCGGCGGGTGATCGCGGTGAGGAGCTCGGCCACGGCGTCGGCGGGGGTGTCGGGGACCGGGGTGGTGGGGGTGGGGAGGGTGAGGGGTTCCCAGACGGAGTCGTCGGTGTAGGCGTAGGCGGCGTCGGTCAGCCAGCCGAGGCTGGTGAGGTGGTGGTCGCGGGCCAGGCGCAGGCCCTGGCGCAGGCACGCGACGAGAAGCAGCCGGCCCGGGCCGAGGGTCGCGGCGTTCGTCCACTGGTTGCCGAGTGCGGCCAGGGCGCGGGTGGCGGCCTGGTGCCAGTCGGCCGGGGTCCAGCGGTCGTCGCTGTGGTCGTCGTCGCGGACGGCGCTGCGGATCGCGCGGTGCAGGTGGTAGGGCCACAGCGCGTACGGGTCCTCGGTGACCAGGGGCCGCTCGGTCAGGCGCCGGGCGGGGGCCTGCTGGGCGAGGCCGGCCGTCCGGGTGGCCAGGTCGAGGTCGAAGGCGTCCAGCAGGGACACGCTGCGCAGCAGGTGGCGTTCTTCGGGGGTGAGGTCGGAGAGGGTGCGGGCGAGGAGGGCGGGGAAGGTGCAGTCGAAGTCGGCCGCGGTGGGGGTGCGGCCGGTGCGGCGGATCTCCAGGAAGCGGCTCACGGCGAGGTCGAGATGGAGGGGCAGGCCGTGGGAGCGGGCGGTGATCGCGGCCCGGATGCCGGCACCGATGAGGGGCCGGCTGTCCTGGACCAGGCGGCGGGCGAGGTGGGCCTCGCAGTCCTCGGGGGAGAGGTCACCGATCAGGAACTGCCGGGCGCCGGCTGTCCGGGGCTGCGGCACGGTCAGGGAGGAGGGAGTTGCTGCCAGGCCGGGCCAGGCGGCGGGGCCGGTCCAGTCGAGCTGGCCGTGGAGGGCTGGGTCGGCCCACTGCAGGCGGCTTCGGCCGCCGATGACGAAGAAGACGTTGGGCAGGAGCCAGACCAGGCGCTGCAGCAGCCGCTCGAAGTCCCGGTGGCGGTCGGCGGTGTCCTCGAAGGTGTCCAGCAGGACCACCGGGGTGAGCCGCTTCTTCACGGGCAGCTGGTTCAGGTCCCAGGCCAGCAGGTGCGGGTAGAAGGACAGCGCGTCCAGATCGGGCACGGCTTCCAGCAAGGCCGCAGTCCGGGCCGCGCCGGCCAGGGCGCGGGCACGTTCCTGGCGCTCGCGCAGCGCCGACACGAGCGCGGTGGTCAGCTGGCCGGCCGCGGAGCCGACCAGGCCGGGCAGCGCCAGGGCAGCAGCGACCTCACCGACTCCGGCCCGCAGCTGTCCGGGCAGCATGCTGGAGAAACGGCCCGCCAGCCCGGACCGGCGGATGTACTCGTCCAGGGGCTCACCGGGGTGCACGTGTTCCCAGTAATGCCGCAAGGCCACGTCGAAGGACGGCACCGTGCGGTCCAGAGCCCCTGCGAGCGCGAGGCGGATCGTCAGGATGACCCGCTCGAAGTCCGAGCCGGTCGACGCCGCCCGGGACAGATCGATCCGGACGGGCAGGACCCGCTCGGTCCAGGCAGGTGCGCCCCACTGCTCGGGGCGCTGCTCGGCGGCGGTGAGCGCGGCCTCGATCTTGCGGAGCAGGGTCGACTTCCCGACCCCGCCGATCCCGTGGAAGACGATCACGTTCGTGCGGGGCGCTTCGAGGTCCTCCACGTCGATGGACCCGTCGGCGACGCGGCGCAGGTGCTCCTCCAGCGCGGCGGCCACCACGGACCACTGGCTGTTGCGGTCGGTGAACGCCTCCGAGACATCGAAAGCCGACGGGTCGTTGGAGCTGAACAGCGCACGCAGATTGTCGGCCATGGTCCCCCCACAGGTGATCGTCTGCGCCCCAACTTATGCCGCCCGGTGGCGAGTGGCGGTCACTCCGGTCGGTACGTCCGGAGCCTGCCGGTAGTGGACTGGATATCGGCCACGCCCGACAATGATCCTTTTGTCGTCTTCCTGCGAAAGTTGGTTCCCATGCACGATCCGACATCCCCCTCCAACTCCTTCGAGCCGGCCGACGCGGTCAGCCCCCGGGCCCCCGCCGACATAGTGGAAGAGGTAATGGCCTGGTACAGCCGGGCAATCCTGGCCGAGCGCCGCACGCCCCACCCCGATCCGGAACGGCTGAACCAGCTGCTCGCCCAGCGCCAGGAGTGCGTGCGCGACCGGGCGCGGCTGGAGGAAGCCGACGCACAGGAGACCGCCCGTATCACCGCGTCCTACGCGACCCGCCTGAAGAAGCTCGGGGCCACCGGCCCGTAGCCGTCGCCGTCACGGGCCCGCGGCAGGGGGAGCGCGGCCACGGCCGCGGGACCGGCAAGACGCCGCGGCTGGAGGTGAGCGGGCATCAGCGCCCGCGCCAGGCGGGCGATCTCCTCGATGTCGTGACGGTAGTGCGGGAGCTCCGTACGCAGACGCCGCTGGAGGGCCCAGAAGCGTGCCGCCTCCCGGGAGGTGTAGGGGCGCCGCTGCTCGGCGAGCAGCGCATCCGCCGCCACTGCCGGCCGGGCCCAGGAGCCCTGAGGGGTGCGGTCGTTGCGGTAGAGGACGGTGCCGTCGCGCCCCCACACCATGACGCAGTCGGCCACCGCTTCCCGCTCGGCCGCGGCCACCGCGTCGGCGAGCACGGCGAAGTGGTGGCCGTGCCCGGCCGCGGTGGTGAAACGGCCACGGCCGCCCAGCCGGTTCACCTCGGCGCAGCGCACCGCGGTGCCCTGCCGGGAGTCCGCCGCCCGTACGGCCAGCACCACCAGCTCCACCCGGTAGCCCGCCCGCCGGTAGGCCATCGCGCTCTCCACGAAGCCGGCCGCACTGCCGGGGGCGATCTCGATCGTCACGTCCCCGCG
Organism: Streptomyces sp. NPDC056347; assembly: GCF_042262625.1. Taxonomy (NCBI): domain Bacteria; kingdom Bacillati; phylum Actinomycetota; class Actinomycetes; order Kitasatosporales; family Streptomycetaceae; genus Streptomyces; species Streptomyces sp. NPDC056347. The sequence continues at coordinate 52,094 of NZ_JBHJQP010000019.1, forward strand.
CCGCTCCCGTGCGGCGGCCTCGGCCATGGCCTGCCAGGCCCGGTAGTCCGCCCGGATGCGTTCGCCGGCCGTGCGCGGCTCCTCGCGCAGCAGGTCGTAGTAGTCCGGGTGGGACGCCTTGAAGAAGTCGCCGCTGATCCGGGTGGGCCGGCCACGCAGGGCCCGGCGCAGCACCCGGGCCGTGGTGGTCTTCCCGGAGCCGGGCTGACCCGTCACGAACACCGCGACCGGCCGTTCCTGCGGCGTGATGTCCTCCAGGAGGGCCGGGGCGATCAGCGTGTCGAAGATCCAGCGGTGTTCCTCCGCGGAGAGCCGGTGGTAGTCGACACCGGGCGCTTCCCGGCGAGTCTGGACGCCGCGCCGCAGCGGCTCGGCCAGCGCGGCCGCACGCTCGCCGTCGCGCCGCACCGCCAGGGCCCAGTCCTCGGGCAGCCGCGGGTCGTGCGCGCGCCGGTCAGCGGCGGCGAGCTGGCGGCGGAAGACGCCGGTCTCCGCCGCGTTCCACGGACGTAACCGCTCGCCCAGCAGCGCCTCGCGCGCACCGGCCGGCTGCTTCCAGCGGCCCTCGGCCCCGAGCTCGTTGGCGTACAGGACCTCTCCGGCGCGCCGTACGACGACGACCCGGTCGGCCAGGTGCCCGGCCTCGATGTCCGCGAGGGCGGTGGGCAGCGCGGCCGCGCAGGCGTCGTGGTTGTCCCACCCCACGTACCGGGCCCGGCCCTCCTCGGCCAGGCGCAGGTACCGGTCCAGCACACCGAGCTGGGACACGGCCTCCGGCACGGCCAGGGCCACCACCTCGGTGCGGTAGCCGGCCGCGCGGTAGACGGCGAGCGTGGCCAGCCACCCGGCCGGGTCGGCCAGGGCCTCCTCCGCCACGACGTCGAACCGGCGGCCGCGGGCGTGGGCTTCGACCTCGGCCTGCCAGCGGTAGGTCTCCGGCCGCACCCGCACCCCAGCTGTCCGCACGTCCTCCGTCAGGAAGGTGCTGTAGTGCGGGTGGAGGGCCTTGTAGCCGTCCCGGTCCACCCGCACCGCACCGCCCCGCCGCCCAAGAGCGCTGTGCACGAGATCCATCACGAACGTCTTGCCGCTGCCGGCCTGCCCGGCCACGAACACCACCACCGGGCGCTCCTGCGCCACGGCGCCTGCCGTCAGCTCCGGCACGATCACCTCGGCGAACAGCTCGCCGTACTTCTCCACCAACGTCTCCCGGCCGCGTTCGAGCTCTTCTTCCGACCTGATTCCTTCCGGCCCGCGCATCACACGCCGCGGGCCGGAAGGCCCGCGGCCCTACTGGGTGTCCAGATCCCGACGCAGGTCGTCCAAGGTGCGGCCCGTTCCCTCGACGTGCCACAGGGTCCAGCCGTTGATGATGTTGCCCGTGACGGCTTCCGCCGCCTTCGACGGGGAGGGGAAGGGCGAGGGGTGGCCGTCGACGATGAGCTGGCCGTCGGCGGTCACGACCGCACGGCCCGACCGGTTGGCGCGGCGCTGGTGAAAGGTGAGAACGGTGCCCGGCTCCAGCAGGCCGGCCTGCATCAGAGCGGCGAGCGGCCCGTGCGGGACAACGGCCGGGGCCGCCGCGCCGTCGGATCCGCCCCCGAGGGACAGGGTGACGTGGATGGTGTCGTCACCGCTCGCGCTCGTGAGCCGGGCGATGACGGCGGGGTCGAAGTGGATGCTGAGCGTGGCCATGCGATCTCCTGTCCTCGCGGCCCCAGGGGCCTTCCGCTGACTTCAGCTTCGACCTTAAGCGACACAAGCAACTTGTATCTACTTCTATGACAAGTGATTCAGCAGAACTTTCATCCCAAGCGATCACCCCTGTCATGGAACGTCGGCGCAACGAGCCCGCAACCGTCACGCAGACTCCGGGAGGTGAAGCTCCCAACACAGGGACATCTCGGCGGCGCCCCCACGCGTCGGAGAGAATCCGCCGATCCCGGAATCGACCGGAGGGTTGCCGAGGCGTGGGAGCCGGTCTGCGCTGGACCCGTACGGAGCGCGCGGCAAAGGAAGCCGGATCAGTGATGGCCTCGGTTCCGCAGCCGGCGCCGCTGGGCAGGACCGCGTGAAGAGGGAGGAGCTCGAAGCGTCCAGGGGCGGCGGCCGACGCAGAAGGACAACTGGAACCGGTCGTAGGCACACGTCGCAGCACAGTGCCGGGCTCTCAATTGAAGAGGCTGGGAGAGACGGCCCCTTGCCACGGGCTCAGCGGCGAACGCTTCAGTGAGGCGCACGCGGTAGCTGTCCTCTTCCATCAGCCGACGGTGGTTGGCAGGCGTGCGAGCACCACCGTCGGGCAGCTGAGGCCGAGTCCATGGGGATCCGGAAGAGGCCGCAAGTCGGGCCCGTGGGAACGCTGTGGCCGACGGGGGGCGGGCGGGGTTCCGCTGGCGTTGGAGGTAGGTGCTCTCTGCGCGAGTGGAGGCGAGCCGTCAGCGGGGAGGCCGCGCCGGCTTTGGGCGTGATGAAGCCCCGGCTGGCGGCTGCGTGCCTGGGACCGTGACGACTCCACGGTGCTCCGCGGCTGGGTCGCGCACTTTAGATGCCTGGTCGCTGGTGCACGCCGCGCCGGAGGGCGTCGAGCCCACCGCCGTCTCCGAGGCGATCGAGGCTGTCCTCCAGGTCCTGTCCCTGCTCCAGCTCTCGGCCGGTCCCGTGGCCGACCTCCTGGACCTCCTCGGCCAGCGCGTCGCGGAACTCCACAAGGAGCGCTGTGGCTGGCCCCCGGCGGCCCGCCCGAGCGGCACGGGCTGACGCGCTCGCGGCGGACCCGCTACCAGCGCCTGCCGGGCCGCGTTCGCTTGCGGTCCCCGCAGGTCGGCGTTCTTCGGCCATCTCCGAATCGCGCTTCTTTACTGTGTCCTCCCAGGCTGCCAAAGCGACTCCATCAGCTTCCGCAGACATGAGCGGCGTGTGCCGGCCCCTGGACCAGCATCGTCGACATGGCCCTCGCTCCCTTGTCTCTGCTCACGTCGGGGCTGCTTGGTTCTCTACGTCGTTGCGGGCAGGAACTTGGGACTGAAGGCGCTGAGCCCAGCTGACGGTGAGAGGTGCGGCCAGTCCCGCCAGGAGAAATATGGCCCCTACGACGTACCAGCCTGGGCGTCCCCAGGTGATGCAGAGGGAGATGAGCAGGGCGGGGCCGACGGCCTCGGCCAGGCCTGCGCCGAGTCCGAACACTCCCAGGTACTGGCCGGTGGCGTGCTGGGGTGCAAGAGCGAAGGAGACCTCGAAGCCAGCTGCGGAGTGCCACAGTTCACCGATGGTGTGAACGATGACCGCGGCAAGGATGAGGGCCGCGGCCGCCCAGCCTGGCAGCCCGGCGGACATCGAGATCAGCGCGCAGGCCATGAGGAAAGCAACGCCAGAACGGCGGTAGGCCGTTGCGCCGGCGGTCGGGGTGTTGATGTTGCGGCTGGCGCGGATCTGGAAGCCGATGACGAGGAGCGTATTGAGGAGCATCGTGCCGGAGATGAGCCAGTGGGGGGCCTCGGTGCGGGTGACCAGCCATAGGGGGATGGCTACGGTCAGCACTTTGAACTGGATGGCCATGACGCCGTCCAGAACGGTGAGCACGAGGTAGGGCCGGTCCCGCAGAGCTATCCAGCGCGGCCCCTTCTCCACTGGCACGGGTGCGACCTTCGGCAGGAGGAACATGACGGCCGCGGACGCCGCGAAGGCGATGGCGTTGCCAATGACGAGCAGCTGGTAGGACGTGTGGGTGCCCACTTGGACGGCCCAGCCGGCCAGTACGGCACCGAGGGAGATGCCGATGTTGCTCACGGCCCGCAGGTAGGCGCGGAATTCTTGAGGGCGCTCGCCTCCGTGGTGCCGGATGAGGGGACTGCGGGCGGCCAGGCCCGCCCCTTTGGCGCCGGTTGCCGCGCAGACCGCGATGACGAATGGCCAGAAGCTGTCGGCCAGTACGAAGGCAGCGGTAGCGACGGCCTGGATGGTGAGAGTGACGACGTAGACACCGCGTGCGCCATGCCGGTCCGCGAGGTGACCGGCTGCGACACCGGCGGCCAGGGCGATTGTGCCGGCTATGGCGAGGCCGAGGCCCACTTGGCCTGCTGGGAGGTGAACCGCTTGGGTGAAGTACAGCACACCGGCGGTCAGGTAGAGGCCGCTGCCGACGGTGTAGACGAAGTTCGAGGCGGCGAGGATGCGCTGTGGTCTCGTGTCCGGCAGCAGGTGGGGCATGGAGGGGCTCCGTAGCCTTGACGGGAGGTAAGGGCCGAAATTGCCGTTTGTAACTTACATGTTTGATCGGTTGTTGGGGAGACCACGTTGGTTCGCTGTACTGCCTCCAGGGGTTCCTGTGGCTTGAACTAGCGGGTAGATGGCGGGAGTACAGCGTCATCGTGGACCCCGCTCTTTCATAGGTGCTGTGGCTGGTCCGCCTATCCCAAGAGGATTTGGCCGATCAGGTAGAAGTTCAGGACGCTGACGAGAACCGCGATGACGGAGGCCACAACCGTCGTGCCGGTCCGGTTGGCGAGAGGGCCCATGATTGCGGGGCTGCGGGTGATCAGGACGAGCGGCACAAGGGCGAAAGGGATGCCGAAGGACAGCACGACCTGGGACCACACCAGAGCGCTGGTGGGGTCGACGCCCGAGAACAGAATGACCAGGGATGGAGCAAGGGTGATCCCGCGGCGTAGAGCAAGCGGCAGGGAGCGGTTGAGGAAGCCCGACATGATGACTTGGCCGGCGTAGGTACCTACAGAAGACGATGCGAAGCCAGAGGCCAGCAGAGCAATGGCGAAGGCGAGTGCGGCACCCGAGCCGAGGGCGCTGCCCAGTCCGTCGTGCACACCAGCGAGGGTGTCTGTCGACTGGCCAGTGGGGTGAAAGAGCCGGGCAGCGATGATGAGCATCGTGGCGTTGGCGAGCCCAGCCAGGCCTACGCTGACCACGACATCGCGCCGCATCGCTTTGAGCAAGGGCTGACGCCCGCTAGTCAACCTGTCCCCCCGTAGAGTGCGCGCGTGCGCACCGGTAAGGCTGGAGTGCAGGTAGATCGCGTGAGGCATCAACGTCGCTCCGAGGATCCCGGTGGCGATCAGGACGCTCTCCGAGCCGGTGAAGCGCGGCACGGTCCCCCCGGCGATGCCGGAGAGATCGACTCCGGCCAGGGCGGTGTCGAACATGAACCCGGCAACGATCACGAGCAGGAGCCCAGCGATGGCCAACTCGAAACGCCGGTAGCCACGGGATTCGAGGCCCAGCAGGGCGAAAGCTACGACACCGGTGATAAGTCCACCGATCGGCAGGGGGATGCCGAACAGAAGCTGGAGCGCGATTGCGCCTCCGACGACCTCCGCGAGATCGGTTGCGATAGCGACGAGCTCAGCTTGGATCCATAGTCCGACGACGACAGTCCGCGGGAAATGGAGGCGGCACAACTGCGGGAGATCTCGGCCGGTTGCCAAGCCGAGCTTGGCGGACAGCATCTGGACCAGCAGCGCCATGAGGTTGCCTGCGATAATCACCCACAGCAGCAGGTAACCGAATCGAGACCCGGCTGCGAAGTTGGTGGCGAAGTTTCCTGGGTCCACATAGGCAATAGCCGCCACGAAGGCGGGACCGTACATGATTGCCCGCCGGGTGACGGGTTTTCGGACGATGCCAACGCTTGCCGTCACGGAAATCCTCTCTCAAAGTCAGGGCGGGAGCACGCACGCGGTGGGCGGGACAGCCGCGGCACCGTCAGTCTTCGAGCGCCTGATCGGCAATGTGCCGGGCGATTTCCAGAGAGGCAGTTGCTGCCGGAGAGGGAGCGTTGAGTATGTGCACCTGCCCCTTGGCCCGCACGTGGAGGAAGTCATCGACCAGGGTGCCGTCGCGATGCAGGGCCTGGGCGCGGACGCCGGAACCAGCCCGAACAATGTCCGCGGCCTCAATGGCGGGCACCAGACGGGACAGACTGGCGGCAAAACGTCTCCGGGAGAATGAGCGGGTGACCTCGTCTATCGCGATCCGCGGAAAGCGTCTGGCAAGTCGCCACAACCCCGGGTACCGGACTGTGGCCGCAAAGTCCCGTACCGACACGTCGTGCCAGCGGTAGCCCTCGCGTCCCAGAGCAAGGACAGCGTTCGGACCTGCGTGAACAGTGCCGTCCAACATCCTTGTCAGATGCACGCCCAGGAACGGCAAGGACGGATCAGGCACCGGATACACCAGAGCACGAACCAAGTGAGCTGCGCTGGACCGCAGTTGGTAGTACTCGCCGCGAAACGGCACGATCTGTACCGGCGGCCGCAGGCCGGCCATTTCCGCGATTCGGTCCGCGTGCAGACCTGAGCAGTTCACCAGCCGGTCAGCACGGATGACCCCAGATTTCGTGGCGACCTCCACGCGGCCGCCGTAATGACGGATGGCCAAGGCCGGCGTTGCCAGCCGCAGGTCGGCTCCTGCCTCATTGAGCTCCTCGACCATGGCCTCGCAAATGCCGGAGAAGTCTACGGAAGCAGTGGAAGCGACGTGCAGTGCCTTGAGGCACGCCACGTGCGGTTCGATCTCGCGCGCTTCCTCCGGACCTATCGACCGTGCCGAAACACCGTTCGCCTTGGCCCGCAGGGCCAGCCCGTCCAGGCGCGACACTTCGTCCGGGGTAGTGGCCACGATAAGCTTGCCGCATTCCCTGACGGCGACCCCATGGCGTTTGGCATAGGCGACGATCGACCGGTTTCCGGCTGCCGCCAGGCGGGCCTTGGCCGATCCAGGGGCGTAGTAGACACCGGCGTGAGCGACTTGCGAGTTGTGGCCGGTCTGGTGCGCACCCCAGATTTCTTCCTTCTCACACAGTGTGACGCGCACCCCGCGACTTGCAAGTTCACGTGCGACGGAAAGTCCGACGATGCCGCCTCCGATAATCACTATGTGTTGCCGTGACAGATACGGCCTGCTGGAGGCGACTGGGCGTTCCTTGGCTGTCGGGGGTTCGGCGAATGTGTCCATAATTAATTTCCGGCTCTGTTAGTTTTCGCGGGAATAAGCCCTCAACGGGGCGTCCGGCATCTGTCCGAGGGGTCGGCGGACAGGCATCGCAGCAGAATTCCGTACGCTCGGGTTAGCGAGGGCCACCGCGAGGGTGAGCGCTATCCGCATGTACGGCATCGGCGGATAGCGCTGTCACACAGCACGCGTGCCGTTCGAGAATGTGCTTCAAGCTGGCTGCTGAAAAGAATCCATGTCCGCTGTAGCGGAGGTGGGTGAGGGACTTCGTGAGGAGTCGAGGCACCCGGTTTGCTGCCAGATCACCTTCTCTGTCCGCGGCTGCTCGCCGGCGGGCAGCGGGGTGGGCGATCGGGCCTGTGGCGCGCGACGCGTGGGTGAGCG